>JAUVEX010000028.1 GCA_030594585.1 archaeon
TGTTCCTGGTTTACCCCGCAGACTTTTTGAGGGTGGTGTGGGTTTTTTATTTACTCTTCCAGACACGACTCCTGATCTGTTAGGTGTACTCCCGTCGCTTTGTGTGGGTGTGACTGCATCATATTTTATGGTTGTGGTGTTTAATGGATTTCCTGCGGCCGCCAGTGTCTTTCCACTGGGTTGTGCTGGTTCATCCCCAATAATGTCTGATAATCGTATTCCTGTTACTAAACTCCTTGGGCCTCCGTTCTCAATGCTCTTTGCTGTGCTCATAGGAATGTATCTGGATTGGTCAACTTTAGATGATATTTTTTTTGTTTCTTTTTCAGGTTCAATGTTATTTTTTAACGCATTTATTGCACGGTCTACATTACCTTGAACATCGCCGGGAGGTAAGCTATCTTTTGAATACTTTTTAAGAATGGGTGTTATAGCCTCTGAATCTATATTTGACTTGCCTTTTTCTCCGTAAGAAGCCTTTCTTAAAGCCGCTAAATCCAGTTTTATTTCTGTCTGGGTTGTATTGCCTATATTCTTATCAAACACATCCCAAGCATGTTTATCAAGTTTTGTTTTTGAATCTGTTATTGATTGTTCCTTGATTAATTCTTCACTCATGTAATCTCTAGACCAATCAATGGGTGTTCTTTTTTTGCCTGAAGTGGGTAATGGTGTTGTTTTAGAGCCATCATCTATTTCACCTTTAATAATTCCCTTTATGTGCTCTCCGACATTGTCTGGTGTGTTAAACATTGGCTTGTATGATGCTTCTGTGTGTTTGTCTGCTTTTTTCATGATGTTTGCCAGGCCTTCTGCAGCGGTTTGTTCACGATTGCCTTTGTATGATGCTTCTGTGTGTTTGTCTGCTTTTTTCATGATGTTTGCCAGGCCTTCTGCAGCGGTTTGTTCACGATTGCCTTTGTATGATGCTTCTGTGTGTTTGTCTAATTTATTCATTAATCCATTAAATCCCGCTATTGCATCATCTGAATATTTTCCAAGATTTTTTGTTTTGTTTGAAGGTGTTTTTGTGGTGTCTTCGCCTTCAACACCTCCAGTAATCTGTAGGGGTGTATCATCAAGAGTGCTGCCGGTAATCTGAGGTATTGTCGATATTGTTTTCTCATCGCCGCCGGTTAAATCAATGTAATCTGTTATCTTTGTAGGTCCTGTGGTTAGTGGTGGTATTCCGGTCCGATTAGTATCGTCTGAAGGTGTTTTTGTAGTCTCTCCGCCGCCGCCTGTTTTGCCGCCACCGTTGCCGCCACCGTCTGTTGGAGGGCATGGAGTCGGGCAACCTATTGTTACATTATGACCATATACAATTTTCCCACCATCCTCACTCGATTTGCTAGCGGAATTTGGAGTTTGACCAAAAAATACATTTTTCGAATGGCCAATAACCCCTGCGGTTATAGAATAATTACCTGGTTTTGCAGAAGAAGTATTAGAAGGTTCCCCGTTTTCAAATACATGCCCTCCGGTCTGAGAGTAATTATTTCCGCTGCCGGTCGAATTATTATCGGTATTATTTACATTTCCATCTGTCGGACCAATAACGCCGCTATTATTCGGAGCGTAAACGCCCTTCCCACCAGACCCACCGTCATCATATTGTAATTTTTCAAAAGCAGCACTTAATACGCTTTCATCAAGAGTGCCATGCTCTGCCCCTTGTCTTAAAAAATCAGCAGTGTTTTGCTTTCTTTGCAAACCTTCTTGATATTTATTAATTTTTTCGCTCAATGCACCAATACCCATAACCGCCACAATAAAAGAAAATGCCGCTGCAATCAAAATAAAAAAATCAATCATATTTTAGCCCCCATTAAAAATCATATCACCCATATCGTTATTTTTGTAGTTAAGTAGTATATATTATTTACTCTCGTAATTCTCTTTTTTTAATATATTCGGGTCTATTTCTTGATTGTGTCCATAAATTCTCTCCCCATCCTCAGTTATCGTTGGTGTTTCTTGTCCTGAAATTACATTTTTCGAATGACCAATAATCCCTGCGGTTATAGAATAATCCCCGGGTTTTTCAGAAGTAGTATTAGAAGGTTTACCGTCTTTAAATACATGCCCCCCTGTCTGAGAATAATTATCTCCCGCGCCGGTCGAATTATTATCCGTATTATTTACATTTCCATATGTCGGACCAATAACGCCGCTATTATTCGGAGCGTAAATAAAACTTCCTCTGCCGAAATACTTTTTGAATGAGTCTTCTCCGTTTCCTCCGCCGCCGTCTTCTCCGTTTCCTCCGTTTCGCCCATCTATACCGTTGGTTCCGTCAATTCCATTGGAGCCATCGATGCCGTTTTCGCCACTTATTCCATTAGTTCCGTTTGTGCCGTCTTTACCAGGCCCTCCCGGCGGTCCTGGAGGTCCTGTATCGCCTTTAGAGCCTTTAACAACCTTGACATCCCCGTAGCCTGCAGGAAGCGGGGGGCCGAGTTCCACCATTAAATCGCCTAAAGAACCGCCGCTGAATGGGTCCTCAACATATTTTACCTTTGAACTAGAATCACTATTGAGTTTGTCTTCGGGTTTTGCCTCGTATGCTGCCGCCGGTTGAAGGCCCAAATTAGAAAAATAAGTAGCAGATTCTTCTGCTTTGCGTTGCATAAAATATTCATCTTTTTTGGGTTTGTATGTTGTTCCTGAATCATCAGCTAGCCCGACAGAAAAAATAGTAATCGCTATTGCCGCAAACAGGCCAAAGAGGATAACAAGGTCTAACATGAATAAAATATGGAATAAGGGAGTATATTAATGTTGATGAGAGATGCCTATGTTTTGCGGTGTAAAAAGTGCGTGTCTATTCAGGAATATGTTTACGAGGTCTCTGACCAGCCATAACGCCCATAAATCATAACCGTTCCCTCTATTTCTGCTTTTTGTGTCGGGGGGGTGCGCCCTATTTTGTTTGCTATACTGCTAATGCCATCATAGACTGCGGTAGCTATTTTTTTTCCAACAATACCTCTTAATCCGTAGTAATAGTCTTCTTCAACAAGAACTCCAAAAAGCTGAGGTTCAAAATCTGTTCCTGTAAATGCATCTGCGGCATTGTCATTCAACTGTTGTATTTTTGCTTGTGCCGTGCTTGTTAATTCGTTATATGCTCTTGTGTGTATGTCATCCAAGTCTTCACCATCATAGAATGCTGTATTTGCGGATAAATTAATCATTGATACTGTCTGCTGAAATGGCCGCTCGCCATTATTTCGTGCGTCCTCTTCACTTATGTAAACCGCGTTAAAATCTCCTCGTGCCATAATCACACCACTCCCTTTTATGTTATTACTATATAGTCAATACTATTTAAATACTTTTCGGTAATAAACTACCGAACTTTGGTTAAAATGGCAAAATAAGTGGTTTTACTGTGTAATTTACGCCTTTTGGATGCCTTTGGGCTACTCCAACAGACCAAAACAATATAAATAAGAAGCGCGTATAATGGGTTTATGGATATTTACGATTTGCTTTTTTACCAGATACTTAAATTTGACCCGATGAATAGTACTGTTCTTACAGGCGAATTTGGACATGATTTGCTTTACGGGCTTTTGATTCCGGGAATAATTTTATTTCTAATACTTTCAGAATTCGCTTCCTTTGTTGCGGGAAGCCACAAGGGCATCAAGCATCTTGTTACAATTGCAGCACTTGGTGTAATAATACAGTCCGGATGGTATGCAATGATTGCTGGTGTTTCAAGCATTTACATCCCACTCGTGCTTGTATATTTCATATTGGTATTTTTCAAAAGAAAACTTATTACTCGAAAGCAGGAAGGTGCCGGAGCCGGTGCTTTTGGAAAGCTTATGGACTACTCGGGTGCTAGCAGTAAAATAAAAGGAGAAATAGCAGCCCATAAAGGATCCCGCAGCAAAATAGAGGTTGAAAAGGCCATAAGAGATATTATCGGGCTTCAGACAATATACAAAAATCAAAAACAAAGCACTATGTTTACCGGAGTCAATACTCCGGGTATGGAAGAGTCCTGCAAAAAAGCCGCAGAAATTCTTGAAAAGTTTAACAGAAAACAACAACAAAAGATAATGGATGAATCCATTACACGGGCGCCAAATTTTGATAATGATTTTAAGGTCAGTGTAAGTGCTGATATAATAGCAGATGACTAGATGATAAACCCTTCACTGATTTTTGACGGCGGAATGGAATACGCGCTCACATTTCTTTTGGTGAGCGCTATTGTATATGCTGTTTTTGGTTTTGTCAGAAAGAAAGATACAGATAAAGGCGGATTTTTTCTTGATGAAAAAACATCGGGCATTGTTTCTGTAATAATCGGGCTTTTTGCTGCAATTGACCCCACAACAACGCGCATGATACAGAATTATATGCCATTATTCATTGGATTGCTTGCGCTTTTTTTCCTTATAATGCTTGGGAAAAAGCTTACAGAAGGAGAAGAAGGCCCTGATTCAACAACTCTTGCAGTTGTTCTTCTTGCTTTAATTGTTCTTGTATCTGCACTTGGTGGTGTTGGTTTTCTTGAAAGATATATTGGCTTTCAGGCAGAGAATGTCATGTGGGGCGTTGCAATTCTTGTTCTTGGCGCGCTTCTTTGGAACGCTGCAAAGGGATCTAAAACCGGATAATATTAATTTTGTTGGTAAAAAACAACTAATTAGTTATTGATTGCGTTAACATTTCAATCAACCACACATGTTTTACTATCAATATCCATCATAAGTCCTGACAGCGTGCAGGACTCCTGAATATATGTTATCTCTATTTTGCTTACCTGGTCAGTTATTTTGTTTCCGTCAGGCCATGTTATTTTTGCGAAATTAATCGAGGAAAGGTCTTCATCAATAATTACCTCATTATCACACACGCCTTCAGACAAATCCAATTCAAGGGTTCCGCAAGGTATCTCAGAGTTTGCAGCTCCTGCCCATGTCTCAAAACAAGCTTTTGCAACGCCTTCAACTACGGCTTCTGCATTTCCCGGGGTTGTTGAACACTGATAATCGTCTCCAGTAACAGAATGAGTATCACAATTGTTGTCCTCAAGAACCCCCTCTATTTTACTCGCTAAAATATCATCCTTAATATTTTCAATGTCTGAATCTCCTATTTTTTCCTTGTCACCCCACACTATTTTTTCTTCTTCTGAACATGTCAGATATCCGGCAACATTGCTTTTTACTGTGTTTGTCGTGCTTTTGTCATATGTAAAAGTGTAATTTATGGCAGTTGTCAAAAAAAGAGTTTTTTCCATTTCGATATTGGCTCCGTCATATTTTACTTCGCAGCTAAATGATGTCATGTCGTTTTTACCGACACATTGCGATTTGTCCTCCCAAACAGTCTTAGTAATATTGTATGTATTTGTTTCGCCTTTTTGTTCAAGATCGCAATTATCCGTATTAATTGTAAGGTCTTCCGGAAGCTCAAGAGTTATATCATTTATGAATGCCTCTCCATTGCGCTCGTTTATGGCGTTAAAATATATCTTGAATGGGTTTATATCCCCAGCGGTTTTGGTTATGGGTATTGGCTGCGGGTATTGTGTCCTTATTGTAAGCTTGAATGGGCCCGCGGATGATGTTGAAATCTGGTCTTTGAACTGAAGCTTGTTGTGTTTTAAAAGCTCGTCGTAATACTCGCGATTTATAAGCTCAAGATTTGTTGTTGCAATTGCATTATAGGTATATTCAACATATGCTGTTGTTGTGAATGTTCCGGCACAGTTTGGAGCCACAATATCAAAGCTTTCAAACCTCTGTTCCTGCGGATACACATCATCAACAGGCAGATACATCCAGGCGGTTTTATTATCATTTAGATTTGAGTTAATTATATAGCTTCCGTGCTTAAGCGCCCTTGCATCTACCCTTGCGCCTACTTTTACTGTTGTAGCCTCATTTTTGCCCAAATTCTTAAGCTCGAACATCATTGTATATTCGTCTTCAGGCATGACAGTTTGGGGCATTACCTTAACACTTGTGATTTCTAATGCAAGGTCCCCACCTTCCTGTGTTCCTTTTTTGGCATCTTTATTTGCCGCCCATTCTGTAGGGTCTGTAAGCATAAGCCATATGTTTTCAATACCATCCTTTATCGATGAAAATGTGCCTTCGGTCTTTTCACCCATGCCTAATTGTGTGTTTACATTTTGTGCTGCGTTTCCGGCTATTGGAACCCACGCGTTTAATATTGGTGCTAAAGCCATGAAAATTATCAAAACAATTATTAGGATTACAACCTGGCCGTATTCTTCGTTTGCTGCGGCCCAAATCCATGAAATGATGAGGATAACGAAAATTGTTACAAGAATTGATGTTGTTGCAGTCATTGTTCCGAAAAAACCAAAACCGGTAAGCGCCATGAAAACAAGCATAGCAGCTATGCCCAGAATGCTGTCTTTTGATGTTAAGTTATCGCGATTGTCATATCCTATACCGCCAAGCAAAATAAAAGATGCAACTAATAATGAATAGTCCTCCATACCGAATATCCATAAAAGAATTGCTGCAACTATTGCAATTATTGTAGATTTTAACATAGACATCAACCTGTTTCTTTCCAATGGTCTTTCCATTCTTCGGGTTTTATCGGTTCTTTCCAGCCACCTTCAGGTTCTCGTCTTGAAGCGCCTTCTTTAATTCCATTCCACCCGGATTTTCCTTTTTCTTTAATAGATCCTAATTTTTCCCTGCCTTTGCCCCATAGTTTTCCTGCACTTGAACCTGCTTTTCCTGCTGCACCCAAAAGAGCGTCTTTGCGCCCCCCTTCAGGAACGGCTATGTGGACAATCTCGATAATAATTAAAATTAAACCAACTGCCCCAAACAATAACAACGCATCAAACTCTACTAACTGCCCTAAAAATGTCCTTCCGATAAACCATATTATCACAAGACCGACTAACTGGAATGCGAGCATGCCCCCATTTTTTTTAAATCTTTGTCTCAGAGTTGTTGCTTGAATCGTGTTTTCTGTGGGTTGCGTATAGCTTGAATGCGCCTGCGCTTCAGCTATTCTTTCATCCGAAATCTCATCGCCAGATTCTTCCATCAACTCTTCGTTATGCTCTTGAATTGATTTTTCAAAATCTTCCTGTGCCTTGTCTTGATTATGTATCCTCTCTTGTTTAACTTCGTCTTCCGCCCTAGATGATTCTGCTTGCTCTCTGAGAAACTTTTCGTGGTCTTTCATGTTTGATTTTTCAAGTGTGTTGAATCCTGTCCATGCGGATGATTCTGATTCTTTTCCTTTATATTGTTTATCTGCATACGCCCCAAGACTCTGTAATAATTCCTTCAACACCCCATAATATTGCATTTGTGAACCAACTAAGAAAGTATCATCATCAAGTCCCGTAATTTTTTGAAAGCCTGCACTCCATATGATTTTATTATATTTTACAATATAATTTTTTCTAAGATGTTCAGGCATAGATACTTTCATCATCGTACATTCAAGCGAATGTGCAGCATTTTTTAATTGTCTAACGGTCATTGCTCCCGGAACATTCATTGGGCTAACTGGATTTTTTGTTAGGCCGATTCCTGTTTTTGCCCATTTCGGATCTGTTTCTGGGCGCGGAACAAATACTTGTGTGTCTGCCCCAATTCTATTTTTAGTTGCTGTGCTTGTATTAGCCTCAAAGTCTTTTGTTGGACCATGCAAACCGTCCCTAGTCCAAAGCGTATGTGGCTGTTTATCAAACCGTGTTCGGCAATAAGGACAACCCCAGAAATTAGGAATTGGTTTGTTGTTTTCATCTTTTATTGCATATTCGTAAACTGCCTCAAAAACAGCTTTACAATTTTTACACTCTACTGCGTCAACCACGAAAACACCAATTTTTCAATTACAAATATTTAGAACATACCAGTTAATAATGTTTTTTGTTTGTGAGGTTGGATTTTGGTTGGAAAAAGAAGAAAACTACTTCTTTCGCGCGTCAACAATCTCGACTGTGGCGTCGCCAAGCTTGTATGTGCCCCATGTTGAGAAAGAAAGTGTGTTTTTGCCTTCATGGACATCATCTTCGAAAAACGGCAGGGATAAGGTTTCATTTGCCCCGACGGTATCTATGTGGTATGTCTTTTCGTTGAGTTTTACGGTAAGGCCTGTGTCAACCGGTGCCTCAACTACTGTTATGTTTATACGCCCGGTCACATTTGACGACTGTTCAAACAAATAGATGAAATACCGATCAATATCAAAAGACCTTGTTTTAGATACAGCTTCTCCTGAACTGTAAAAGAAAAGGGTTAATTCTGCGTTTTTTACAGAATATGTGGAATCTTTTCCTGATGAGAATGAGATTATGTTTTCTCCTGCTTTAAGTTTTGTATCTAAAACAGTGAATGATTTCTCGTATACTGTTTCACTGCCCAGCGGCTTTTCTTCATAGACTTTGTAATTATTTATCTCAACAAATAATGGGTTGTTTTTTATTGCCTCATCCACAAAGAAGCTTATTTTCCCACGGCTCCAGCCGGAAGCCTCGTAATTATAGACATCAAAAGGCACGATTCTTTGCTGGACTCCGTATTCTTCAACAACCAACTTTACATTTTCCAGTATGTATGTTGTCGGCGCCCAGAATTTGGGGCCTGAAGAAGTTGCTGTAATTGTTAGTGTGTTTTCAGTATTCATGTCTTCGAATTCAAACCGGTGTGCTGTTTTTTCTGTTGTGTTTACAATATACATTTTACCATTGAAATACAAAACAAGCTGACCGTAGTTGTTTGTGTCTGCCACATCAAAGAGAAGAACTGCTTTCTGGGCTTCTTTTGCCTCGAATGTCATTTCTTCCGAGTTTGCCGCAAACCAGCCGTTTTGAATTGTGATTGAGTCTTCCTGTTTTATGGTGTTGTCGCCTACGGTGTATCCGACCTCAAAATCACCTAAAGGTATGTTTCTTAAATTTTCGGTTACCTGCCCTATAGCGCCTATGCGGCCCTCAAAAACAATGTGCTCTTTTTTAAAATCATCGCCTGTAGGGGAATCGCCAATAGGTCCGCTTCCAAGAAGCGCTATGGCCGTTGCAAAGATTAAAATCCCTGCAGCAAAAACTTTTATGAAATCATCCATTATAATCCCTTAACAAATTAAGGCAACCAACGCCTAGGTAGTATTATTAAGTTTATGATATATATAATTTCCTTGTGATTGTAAATGAAAATACTTAAAAAAGACTTTAAAAGGGCAACAAAAATAAAGGTTGAGACTCCGGAAGACCTTTGGAACTTAAACAAAATAATTACCCCCAATGATGTTGTCGGCGCAAAGACCATGCGCACAAAAACAACATCAGACAAGGGTGAAAAAAGGCCTGTATATCTTAAGCTTGTTGTAGAAAAAATACATTTTGATGAAGAAGGAACAACTCTTCGAATAGCAGGAAAAATAAAAGAAGATCCTGATGACATAGAATTCGGGTACCACACAATTGCAGTAACTGCTTTTGATGTTATTGATATTGAAAAAAAGTGGTCTTCAGCAGACATCACGCTTCTTAATGAAAGCCTCACATACAGCGGAGCCAAGATACTTCTCTGTGTTGTTGATGAGAGGCGGGCGGATTTTGCGTTTGCAACAGATACAGGAATAACTGAGATATCGACAATCACTGCAAAAGACAAGGGAAAACAATTTGAATCAAAGGAAGACGACACATTCTATCAAAATGTCATTGCAGTGCTTCTTGAAAAAAAGGATGTGGTTGAAAAGATGATTCTTGCAGGTCCCGGATTTACAAAGGAAAATATACATAAAATACTTCCAAAAGAGCTTAAAGGCCGTGTGTTTATGGGTTCAACTTCAGTTACAGGAAAAACAGGGCTTAATGAAATCATAAAACGAGGAGAAATCACCCATGTCTTAAAAGAAAGCAGGCTTTCAGAAGAGACTGCT
>JAUVEX010000087.1 GCA_030594585.1 archaeon
ATTAAAAATTATTCAATAACAACTCTGCATGAAAGCGGCATTTTCATGCTTGCCCGCCTCATAGCTTCTTTTGCAGTATTTATATTTTCTTTGTATTATTATCAACCCCCTTGTTGTTGTTTTTCTGTTAATGACTTAAGAGTTGGCGCTATTTATAATTTACTTTCGGAGATACTAATTTTTTTCGACCTTCTAAAAAAGTATATATATGGTTAATGGTATAAAATAAGTTAGATGGTATACGGTAAATAGTATTGGGGGCATTTTTATAAAAACGATAAGTTTTATTTTGTTGATTAGTGTTGTTCTTTTTCCGGGAGTTGCACATGCAACAGATTTAACAATAAATTCTGTTGCGGATATGGTCGATAACTGTACCTACAATTCAACAACGCGCATTCATAATTGCAGCGGTTTTTACAATGTATCTATTACCATTTCGGATTTTGTTCCAAAAGATACGAGGGTCGCAGGATACAATAATGATGGTGACTGGCAGCAGGCAAGAGTCGACAGAAGACACCTGATAATTGAAGCTGAAAATGATGTAGTGTTTGCGACACATATAGATATGCTGGGCTCTCAGGGGGATAGCGGCGGTATTCCGGGCAGGCTAACTGTAAAGGCAAAAGATATTTTCGTGGGGGGAACCATTAAATCTTATGGTGCATATTTTAACAAATACGATGCAGCCGGCTCAAGTGCAAGCGCAGGTGCGAATGTTATTCTTGAGGCAGAAAACATTACTGTTGTGGGCTCAATTCTTAATTATGGCGGAAGCTGTTGCTGCGAGACAAATTCCTGCCCTGCAAAAGGCGGCGGCAACACATACATATATGGCGGCGATTTTACTTTGAAAGGAGGGATATCTGCTTACGGAGGAAGGGGTGATGGAAGATATCAACCCGGTTATCCTTCGGGAAGCGTGACTATTGATATCACCGGAGACGCATTCATTAATGGAAATTTTAATCTTTATGGCTCCCGCGCATCAACCCGGGATGATAAGAATGGGGGTTCAGGCGGTTCGGTCACTGTTGCTGCGAAGAATTTCAACTTTGCAGGAAATTCTAACCAGTATGGAGGCAACGGCGGGCGATATGTAGGAAGAAATACAGGCAATATATACTGCGGCTATGGGGGAGCTTCCGGAACCTTTTCAGTTGTTGCTGAGGAAATAAACATAACAGGCAGGATAAATACCTATGCTGCCGGAAATTCAGGGCCTCCATGTCACGGCGGTGTTGTAGGCGATATTTCTCTTAACGGAAAAAATTCTGTTTATCTAAATTATGCAAATGCTAATTCGAATAAAAGAAGGAGTGGTGCCAAAATAGATATATTGTCAAACGGGCATGTTACTCTTGGAACAATAACGCTAAAGGGTGGTCCGGGAACCGGGCGTTATGGGTGGTGTGGTCATGTAAGAAGACCATCCATGTCTGCCAGAAGCGTGGGTCAGCCCGGCGGAATCCTGAAAGTTTATGGCGACACAATAACCGTCTTAGGAACAATAACTGCGACTGGCGGCATAAGCGGTGGTGAAAACGCGTGGGATGGATGTTATAGTTCCGGCGGAGGCGGAGGAGGAACCATATATCTGAATGCCCTGAAAGAATTAAATGTTCTAAATACGATATCCTCCAACGGCGGTCATTCGGTTGGACGGGGCGGAAATGGAGGTCCGGGCGGTAATATTCAGCTTGCTTGCGATAACATTAACATCACGGCTTCTGTTCAGGCAAATGGTGCTGTAGGCGGACCGAACGGTTATGGCGGTACCGGTGGCAGGGGCGGTAAAGGCGGGAATATTTTTATATATGCCGAGAATCTTAGCATTTTATCTAAAATTGAGGCAACAGGCGGGGATGGCGGTTATGCACGAACAACAACCGGTAAATGTTCTCGAGGAAGCGGTTATGATGGCGGTAAAATAATGCTTTTTAAGGATGGAAGTATTACGGGTTATGAGGCTATTTTTGATGTTTCAGGAGGGGTTGCCCCACCTAAAGCAGGGTGCTATGGTTCTGATGGTGCTGTCGATGGCAAGCCCGGCGAAAAGGAAGGAAAATTACGCGTTGCAGACAGTGGGTTTAGAGTTATGTCGTCTGTAAAAAACATAGCCGACATGTCTAATTTTACAGGCTCCCTTCAGGCAAGAATTGTTGACAAACAAACAAAACAATATGTCTATAATGCGCAATCGTACCAGACCTGGCAGCCAACATCACAGGTTTTTTTAGGCAGTTTAAATTCATATCTTGGAAGACAAACCCCCACAAGGATATTGCTTGGAAAACAATATATTATGGAAATAATTTTTTCGGATGATCCATTGTTTGACATAATTAATTGTAATTTATACCTTGCTGAATGTAACCCAATGTTTATCGATTTTGTTGAGTATTATGAATCAGTTTAACTGTTATTTTGGACGCAAGTTAGGAATTTATGTTTTGACAGTATTGTCTATAGTTGTTTTGTTTTCATCCATTGCTTTTGCAGATTCGTGTTTGGATACGGATGGTGGGATTAAATACACTGTAAAAGGAACAACAACTGTTAAAGATGATGGCGGAAATGTTATTGATAGCTATGCTGATGATTGCAGCGTAACAACCCAGGATTTGCTTGCGGAATATTATTGTGAAGGGACATCATTAAAAATGGAAACTTATTTGTGCCCTACCAGATGCATAAATGGTGCATGTGATGCGGCTCCAGATACATGCTCATATTATCATTATGGTTTTTCGGTACCCGTACTGATAGATGGATGCCCTACAGGGTTTACCTGCTGTATGGATACATGCCTTGCATGCGGCACGGGAAGAACCTTATGCTGTTCTGTGGATGGCGATGACGGAGATTGCTGCGAGGCTACAGAGGTTTGTGATGAAGGTACTGGCAACTGCATAAATGTTGATTGTGAAGATCCAACAGACCCGAATTATTGCTCAAAATGCGATTATTGTTTTGACGGCATCCAGAACTGCGGCGAGACATGCATTGATGGCGGCGGCCCCTGTGAATCAGGAGTTGAATACACTTCTGGTGTTTATCCAGTCATAGATATTTTTGGGATAGAAGAAAGCCTGCTTACCGATTACCTTGTTGAAGATGTTGAAATATACTACAGCGACATTTTCAGGTGCTATGATGGCGCTGATAATGATTATGATTGTCTGATAGATGGCGCGGATCCTGATTGTTCATCCACACCACCGGTTGGTTCATGTATTGATGCAGATGGTGATGGGTATGGCATTGGAACCGGGTGTTTGGGGTGGGATTGTGACGATTCTGACCCGACAATATGGGTGAACTGCGACACAACACCACCGGAACTCAACATGACAATAAACAACAATGACACTTACGCCAACAAGTTGACTGTGACTCTGAATCTTGAATATGATGATGATTTCTCCGGTATTGCTGCAAACGGCTGCATGTTTTCAAACGACGGTGTTTTCGATACAGAAGTCTGGCAGTCGTGCGCAAATGCAATAATCTGGACACTTGCAGGGCCTGATGGCGCAAACACAGTTCATGCTAAAATCAAGGACAACGACGGAAATGTGAATGACACAGAAAGTGATTCAATAATACTTGATACCACGATACCGTCTTCAAATACCGTGGTTCTTTCGGATCCTGCACCGTCTTTTTCAAATATTACATTTGATGTTTCGTGTACAGACACTATTTCAGGCTGCAACAGCACAGTAATATCCATTGATATTGATTCCTGTACTATAAACCACACAGCAGGCGATGTGAGCTGTATTATAAAGCTGCCTGTTGAATGCGAAACAAAAACATATGAGTATACTGCAAACACTACAGACAATGCGGGCAACATAAATGAGACTAACAGCGCATTTGAGGTCAAAAAGAAAGACGGCTGTGACTGCATCTCTTCCGATGAATGTTATGATGGCGCATGTATCGGCATGTCTTACTGCGCAAACCTTGCCCCGCCTGAAATAGATTTTGACTTTACAGGATCCGGCGATACTTTTGAAATA
>JAUVEX010000010.1 GCA_030594585.1 archaeon
AAAAGCCTTCATCCTGATTGTCTATGCCTACAATAATATTATTTGCGCTTCTTTTATGGCTCTCTGCAAGAAATACTTCCTTTAAGTCATTCATAATGTTTAAAAGAACATCATCCATTGCACGCCCGTCTATGGTTGTTGCTTTTGTCCTTGAGCCGCATGACGGACAGTAATTCCATCTCTTTTCAACATTCAGGTTGCATTTATTGCAGTTCATACGAATCTATTTCAGTTTAAGTTTTTTTAGGATTTCAAGAGGCTCATTCGGCGTTATTTCAAAGCCTTTCGAAGTTAGCGCCAACTGCATCCAGAAGACATCTGATATTGTCCGCAATGTTGCAATTTGCTTTACTGTTGTGCCTTCGAAGATAAGTGTGTCTTTTTCATAATCAAAAGTTACCTGAACCGGGCTTCCTTTTGAGAGTATCAATTGCTGGCCGTCTGCGCTTACAATTGAAAGGTCGACCTTTTCCGGTGCTGTTATTGTTATCGTATATTCTGCCATTTAATCACCTAAATTATGTTTCTCTATAACTATTTGCTTTTGTTTTGTTTATATAGTTTGTTGTGGTTCTGTTTAAAATAATTAAAAAAAGAAAAAATGAGGTTAATTACTTAACCTCTACTTTGATGCCGTCTGTGTATTTTACGACAAAGTTATACAGAAGGGCCATTATTATTCCGACAATAAGTCCCAAAAGTCCGTAAAGGATTGGCAGTGTAAGAAGACTAACAAAACCCAGGCCGCTTAGAAGCGGTGTGCCTGCACCAAGCAAAGCTACGAACAAACCAAAAACAAAACCGATTACAGCATACATGGCTGCAAAAACCTTTGCTGTTGAGACTATATCTACCTTGGTTATTTCTTTTTGTGTCATATTAATACCTCCTAAAAATTGTATGTGGTTTGTGTTGCAGTTATATTTGTTGTTTGCGGTATTTATAGTTTAGGTGCATGAAGTTCACTATTTTGCCATTTTTTATGTCTATGCCTTCTTTTTTCAGCAGGATTTCTTTTTGTTTTTCCCCAAAGACATAACCACCGATATTACCTGTGCTTTTTACAACGCGATGGCAGGGAATTTTTATGGGTGTGGGGTTTTTGTTTAGCGCAT
Source organism: archaeon (assembly GCA_030594585.1). GTDB lineage: Archaea > EX4484-52 > EX4484-52 > EX4484-52 > B79-G9 > GLR112. Next base: position 1,116 of record JAUVEX010000010.1, read on the forward strand.
TTCCAACAGCCTTTGATGCATTTGGGTTTCCCGAGGCAATAGCTATCTGTTTGTATGTTGTAACACGGCCTAAAGGTATTTGTTTCACAATTTCAAGAATTTTGGTTTTAAAGCAAGTTATACTGAGTCACCCCACTTAATTTATTAATGCTTGGGCAATAAAACTATATGTGGTTTTATGAAACTCTCAAGAATTAAAGGAACAAGGGATTATGAGCCGAAAGACATGATTCTTCGCGAAAAGACAGTGTCCACAATAAAGTCTGTTTATGAAAAGCGCGGGTTTGTGCCCTTGGAGACGCCTGCAATCGAGAAGTGGGAAACACTTGCAGGAAAAGCAGGCGGCGGGGCGGAAATAGAAAAACAGACATACAATTTTTTAGATTTTGGGGGCAGACGGATTGGATTAAGATATGAGCTTACTGTTGGCATGGTACGGTATTTGTCAATGAACTCGAATATTTCGATGCCATTTAAAAGATACCAGTACGGCAGAGTCTGGCGATATGAAGAATACAAGCAAGGGCGGTATCGGGAGTTCTTTCAGTTTGATATTGATATAATCGGCTCAAAATCAATGCTTGCGGATGCTGAAGTGATATCAACGGCAGTGGAAGCCCTTGATGCGATACAAATAGGATTATTCACAGTTGCCCTAAACAATCGTAAGCTTGTTGAAGGGGTTTTGAATTACTTGAGCATAAAATCAAAAAAGCAGCTTGAAGGCGCTATGAGGACAATAGATAAAATTGCAAAGCTGTCCCGGACAGAAATTTACAAAGAATTCAGGCAATACGATATTGAAAAAGTGCAGGCAGACGAGATTTTAAATGCCATAACGCGAAAAGGCAAGCTTAAAGGCGAATTAAAGAAAATACGCGCTGCGCAAAAAAAGAAGGATTTTCCTTCAAACAAAAAAATAGAGGACGGTCTTTTGGAGCTTGAATCTCTTGCAGGCTATCTTGAATCATTCGGTGTTTTAAATGCCTGTGAGTTTGACGCATCTATTGTTCGCGGGCTTGCATACTATACAGGAATTGTGTTTGAAACGATTGTTACCAAAAAAAAATCTATTGGAAGTGTGTGTTCCGGCGGGCGTTATGATGATTCAATAGGCAAGATTACCGGAATAGACACACCTGCTGTCGGGATATCTATAGGAATTGAGAGGATTTTAGATATTTTAAAGGAGACAACAGATTCAGATATAAAAATTGATTATTTTGTTGCGGTTGTGTCGACTGAATTTCAAAACGAGGCAATAAAGATTGCAAGGGGATTAAGAAATAGAGGGTTCTCCTGCGAGATGGATCTTATGGGGCGTAATTTTTCAAACCAAATGAAATATGCGAATAAGTGCGGAGCGAAGAATCTTGTTATTGTTGGACCCAAGGACTTTGCCGAAGGAAATGTAACGCTTAAGGATATGCAGACCGGCAAAGAGACGAAGGTTTTAATTGCGGATATTATTGCGTAAGTAATTCATTTACTTTTGAGAGAGATATGTTGTATTCGTGAGTAAGATTGGTTAATGAGTCTAATGTGCCTGTTGTGATTGGGAATTCTTCTGCGAATTCCATTTTATGGTTCTATGTGTGGGGCAATTGAATAATTTGAAGTGTTTTGTCGGATTTCTTAAGACGCTTATATTTTTGTTTTTGTATAGTTTTTTAAGTTTCTAAAAATAACTAATACGAGTCTAAAGGTAATTGAAATGACAATAAAATCAAAAATTTATGTTCCGGATACTTCGGCTATAATCAATGGCAATGTGACGGAACTCATAAATAAAGGAAAATTAACCGGTGAATTGATAATTCCTGAGTTTGTGATATCTGAACTTGAAAATCAAGCGAATAGCGGTAAGGAAATTGGTTTTGAAGGTTTGGAAGAACTTAAAAAAATACGGGATTTATGCACGAAGAAAAAAATAAAAATATCTGAATTCGGCCGAAAGCCGACAATTGAAGAGATACGGCTTGCAAAATCAGGACGAATAGATTCATTAATAAAAGACATTGCAAAAGAGCACACAGCAACACTTGTTACTGCTGATATCGTACAGGCAAAATCAGCAGAAGCAGTTGGTCTTGGTGTAGTTTATTTTAAAAAAGAGGACATAACAAAACTTCAGCTTGAGAAATACTTTACAAAAAATACAATGTCTGTGCATCTTAAAGAAGGATGTACACCAAAAGCAAAAAGAGGGACCCCCGGAAAATTCATATTAAAAGAAATCGGGAAAGAGATTCTTACAAATGAGTACTTGGAAGAGATCGCCCACGAAGTCATGGAAATTGTACGGGTATCTGATGATGCCTTTTTGGAGATGGGATTTAGGGGCGCTACGGTTGTACAGTATAAGACATATCGTATTGCAATCACAAGGCCGCCGTTTTCAGAAAAAATGGAATTAACTGCTGTTCGGCCTACAATGAAAACAGATCTTGAAAGCTATATAATGTCGGATAAATTAAAGCAAAGGCTTGAAACCCGGGCAGAAGGCGTTATTCTTGCAGGACCACCAGGCCATGGGAAATCAACACTAGCGCAGGCGTTGGCTGAGTCATATAAAAATCAGGGGAAAATTGTAAAGACCATGGAACAGCCGCGTGATTTGCAGGTGGGTCCTGAAATAACACAATATGGCGCCCTTTCAGGGGATATGGATAAGACTGCTGACCTTCTTTTGCTGGTTCGTCCTGATTTTACAATATATGATGAGGTAAGAAAAACAAAGGACTTTCGCTTGTTTTCCGACATGCGCCTTGCAGGTGTCGGCATGATTGGTGTTGTGCATGCAACAGAGGCAATAGATGCGGTTCACAGATTTATTGGGCGAATTGAACTTGGCATGATACCGCAGGTTATAGATACAATAATATACATAAAAGACGGCCAAATCAAAACAGTATATACTTTAAAGCTTACTGTTCGCGTTCCAAGCGGGATGACTGAGCAGGATCTTTCCCGGCCGGTTGTTGATGTCCTTGATTTTGAGACCGGCGAACTTGTTTATGAAATATATACTTATGGGGAGCAGACTGTTGTGATTCCTGTTGTTGATAAAAAATCCGAATCCGGTGTAAACAGGCTTGCAGAAGAGCAGCTTAAAAAACTTCTTAAAAAACACATACCAAACCCAATAATTGAGATTGTTTCCAAAGATTCGGCTATTGTTCGTGTGACTCAGGAAGAAATACCCTATGTTATTGGAAAAAATGGTATCAATATATCCAAACTTGAGGGGCTTGTCGGCATGAAACTTTCTGTTGAGCCAATTATATCTACACTGAAAAAAGAGACCAGTTTTGATATTTTTGAGTCCGGCGGGTATGTGGTGATAACACTTTCAAAAAAATATACAAATCACACTGTTGATGTTTGCCGTGGTGATGATTATCTGTTTTCGGCAACTGTCGGCAAGAAAGCGCAAATCAAGGTAAAAAAGAAATCAGACATCGGGCGTTCAGTCCTTAAAGCAGCAGCAATGAAAAGCCTTAAAGTTCTTGCAGGTTAAGATTCTATCGGCACTACATCCACCAAAAACATTTATAAATACTATTCTTCCTAATTCAAATGTCGGCAAGTCCGGCAATTGAACCAAAAAAAACAGGTGAATAACATGGCAGAACAAGCAGAATATGAAACAAATGTAACATTTCAGACAGAGAAGTCTGAGGAAATCAAATTCGGAAACAACAACTTTCTTGAAGTTGCACGCAAGAAAGCAGTAACCGGCGAAGGCGAAAATGAATTCGTATCAATTTCAAGAGGATTTTTCACTCCTGAAGGCGAGAAGAGATTCAGGAAGTCAATCGCAATGCCCGTTGAAAAAGAAGTAGTTGACGGTGTTGTTGACGCATTGAAAAAAATGCTTAAGTGATTTTAATCACATTCTTTAAAACCAAGGCCTTAAAAAGGCCTTTGTTTTTATTTTTTTATTTTTAATTGTGTGTATATTATTTAATTAATGGTTTTTTAGGTGGACCCGTAGCTCAGCTGGATATTTACAAAAAAGTTATTTTTTTGTTAAACCGGAAAGAGCACTTGCCTCCTAAGCAAGGGGTCGCGCGTTCAAATCGCGCCGGGTTCGCCAACAAACTTTTTCTACGGGCTTTGAGTATCAAGCCGGTTGTTGTATTTTTGAGCCCTAAAAAGTTTGAGCACAAACGGAAACATCCGTTTGAGCGATGTTTTTGACGCTCGCTTACGCGAGGTCAACTTTCCTGTGACTTACTTAGGAACTCAGCAACTTGATACTTCGTATCAAGTCACTTGTCAGAGCCATATGATATTTGTGGAATCGTGCGCGGTTCAGTCTTTTTGGACCATGAACAATTATATATTCCGAATAACCATATAGTATTATGAAATATGTTCTCTTGATTGTTTTTCTTCTTGCAATTTTGTTTTTGCCTTTATCTTATGCGCCGGCTTCTGAAAAAATTGATTCTGTCATTTATTCATCAAAAGAAGATACCGTGAAAGTCATCATCACTTTTGTTGATTCACCTAATGTGCAGAAAAAAGGATTGTTTGGAATTTTAGGAAAGCAAACATCTACAAAAGAGACTGTCAAAGAAAATATTAGAAAACAGGGAAAACTGGGAAGAGAACTTTCACTAATCAATGGCGTTTCTGCGGAAATACCTAAGAAAATGCTTTTGGAATTGGAGAGCGATTCGAATGTTTTGCGTGTTGAGGAAGATAAAAAAGTGCATGCATTTCTTCAGCAAAGCGTTCCTTTGATAAATGCAGATGATTCCTGGAATAAGCAGTTTTTAGATACAAACATTACGGGCAAAGGCGAGACCGTGTGTGTGATCGATACAGGTATAGATTATAACCATTCTGATTTGGGCGGCTGTTTTGGTGCGGGATGCAAGGTAGTTGGGGGATATGATTATGTTAACAACGATTCTGACCCAATGGATGATGAGAATCATGGAACTCATGTCGCGGGAATAATCGCTGCAAACGGGACCGTTATGGGTGTTGCGCCGGATGCAAAACTTGTAGCGCTAAAAGCGTTGGATAGCGGAGGTTCCGGTTATGATAGTGATGTTATGGCAGCTATTGATTGGTGTGTTTCAAATACTTTAACATATAATATTTCTGTAATCAGCATGAGCCTTGGCGGCGATGTGCAATATAATTCTTATTGCGATGGTTTTGAAAGTGCTATGGCCAGTTATATAAATTCTGCAATCGCAAATAACATCTCGGTTGTTGTTGCAACCGGAAATGACGCAAATGATACTGGTGTTTCTTCTCCGGCATGCATTGAGAATTCTACTCGCGTAGGTGCTGTGTATGATGCGAATATAGGTAGTTATGGCGAAGACAGTACAACGGCCACTGATAAAATTACATATTATACCAACCGGGGGCCAAATTTTATTGACATGCTTCTTGCTCCCGGAGGCGCAATATATTCTACACTAATAGGAAATAATTATGCTAATTATCACGGTACATCAATGGCAACACCGCATGTGTCCGGAGCGTATGTTTTGTATCTTCAGGCATATCGGCTGTTACGAGATACAACACCGCGGCCTGATGAAATAGAAAAAACATTTAATGATACGGGTGTTTTGATTTATGATGCAAGTACGACAAAGAATTTTTCAAGAATCGATGCTCTTGCAGCAATTGAAAGCATTAAAATTCCGCCCAAAATAAACTATACCCGTAATAATATAACTTCTGATAATTCAACAAATTTTTCAATAAATGAAACAGATTCTGTGTTTTTTAATGTGTCTTCTAATCAAGAGGTAAATTATTCATGGTATAAAAACGGAGTTCCTGTGGGTACAAATAATAGCAATTATACGCTTTTGACAAATCTTACTGATTCCGGCAGTATGCTGGTTGAAGCGCGCGCAATAAATCTGAATGGTACTGCAGCAGTTGTGTGGAATGTAACAATTCTTGATGTTCCTCTGAATATAGTGAATTTTAATCCGGTAACAAATGTTACTGTGAATGAAAACGAAACTTCTTTTTTTAATATCACGACATCTAGAAATACGACAACAAACAACTGGTTTGTGAACGGGACATTACAAAATGAGACAACGCAGAAGTTCAATATTTCGTGGACTTTTGACAATTCGTCTGTTTATGAAATAAAATACAACGGCACAGACGGGGTTGATAATGTTTCGATTGCCTGGAGTGTTAAGGTGCTTGATTTAAACAGGGCACCCATAATAACTATGTCAAACATATCACAGGAATTGCAGAATCAGACGGTTGTGGATTTGTCGTTTAATGCAACAGACCCCGATGGCGATGAGTTGATTATCTCTGTAAATGACACAAACATAACTGTAAACGGGACAATGCTTATTTTTAATTATACAACAACGATTACAGAAAAACCTGTTTTGATAACTGTAAATGATATCAATCTCACTACAAACGCAACATTTTATGTAAACATAACGGACACAATTGCGCCGAATATAACAATAATTTCACCGGAAAACAAAACATACGGCACAACCAATATAACTTTGAATTTTTCGTTTGATGAGGAAGTTGCATGGTGCGCGTATTCAGTTAATGGAACCGCAAATGTAACAATTGATTGCGGAAATACCACAAATCTTACTGTTGTTGAGGGCAATAACAACATAACGCTTTTTGCAAACGATACAGTAGGCAATGTGGGATCTAAAGAAGTGTATTTTGCTGTTGATATAACGGCCCCAAATATTTTAATTAATCTTGCCAACCACACAATTGATGATTATTTTTACATAAACGCTACTCTATCTGAGCCGCCGGACGCTTGCATTCTTGAATGGATGGATGAAAACGAGACAATGACTGTTTTTGGTAACGCGTGTTACTTAAACAAGACCGGAATCGCACCCGGCACCTACATATACAAAATTTATGCGAACGACACTGTTGGTAACATAAATTCAACCACAAACCAAACAATTGAAGTTGATTATTGTATTGTTGGCTGGAGCGGGTGGTCCTCCTGCATTTCAGGCGAAGAGAAAAGAACATACACCTATAGAAATTGCAGCACTTATGTTGAGACTCAAAGTTGTGTGTCATCAAGCCCAAAAAAGACATCAATCACTATTTATACACCTATCGCGGAAATTGATGTTGAAGAGAATGTGAGTTTAAACATTACTGAAGAACCCATTATAACCGAAGAGCCGCAAACAAATACATCTTCTGATGAAAAAAATATTACTGAAAATATATTTGAGCGCCTGAAAGAAATAGAGAGAAAAATTAACAGCGCACAGATAACCGAAGATAAAAGACAAGAACTTATGGCGCTTCTTAACGCTGTAAAAGACACTGTTTTGTTTGGTGATGTTCCTTTATCAGAAACTGCAATGGTCCAACTTGAATTAGAATTAGAAAATCTAAAAGAAGAAAACGCAAACGAACCTAATTATTTTTTGGTGTTTGGGGGAATAGCTTTATTGATTATTCTTTGTTTGTCTTATTATTTCTATAGGTACAAATACCTTATTTCCCGTATGCTTCATATTCATGGAGTGCATGAAGTACATACGGATACAGTAAAACTTGAGAATTATATACGCGATTGTGTTTCAAAAGGATTTACAGAAGACAGGATAAAAGCAAAGCTTTTAAGTGTTGGCTGGTCAAACTATGCAATTAAGCGCGCATTAAGGGAAGCATATGGAAGAAAAAAAGCTAAATGAAATATCTGTTGCTGATATCAAAACAAAAATCATTGTATATCCGACAGATACGGTATATGGCATTGGCTGCAATGCAGAAGATGTGTCGCTTGTAAACCGTGTTTATGGTATAAAAAAAAGGAAAAGAGATGTGCCGGTTTCTGTTATTGCCCCGTCAAAAAAATGGATTCTTGATAATTTTGTGTGTAAAAAAGAAGATATTGATAAATACCTTCCAGGAGCATATACACTTGTTGTCCGGAAAAAAAATCCGCAATTTCTAAACACTGTTTCTTTAGGGGATTCTGTTGGGGTTCGTATGATTCGGCATAAATTTCAGGATGCTGTTTCAGTTGCGAATATTCCTTTTGTTACAACGAGCGCAAATATTTCCGGAAAAGAAACACCAAAATCTTTTTTGGGCATTGATATTGAACTAAAAAATAATTCCGATATTGTTGTTGACGAGGGTACACTTAAAGGAAAGCCCTCAAAAATTATAGATATTACAGGATTGTTTAAGAAAGTATTGCGGGATTAAAATGGCATTGGCAATTTTGCGTTTTGGGGAATTATGGCTTAAATCAGAAGGAGTCAAAAAACGATTTTTGTTAAAGCTTGTATCAAACATCAAAGCCCTTTTTGAGTATAATGGCATTGAGTATGAGTTAAAGCTTGCAAGAACCCGTATTTTTGTAAATGTGGCTAATCATGAAAAAGCAGCTAAAATTTTTGAAAGGATTTTTGGCCTGTCTTCCTTTTCATTTGCTGTTGAAGTTTTGACAGACAAAAATGGGATGGTAACAGAGGTTACCAAAATTGCATCAAACTTCAAAAAGAAAGAAACTTTTGCAATCCGCGTCAAGCGAGAGGGCAAGCACAAATTTACAAGCCAACAGCTTGCGGCAGAACTTGGGTCTGCGGTTGTTGAAAAATACGGCAATAAGGTTGACTTGTCTAATCCGAAAAAGACAATATATGTTGAAGTTTTGGGCGATAAGTCATATATTTTTGATGAAAAAATTAATTGTGCGGGCGGGCTCCCTGTAGGTGTTGAAGGAAGTGCGGTTGCTTATTTTGATGATGATTTTTATTCTGTTGCTGCAGCTTATATGATTATGAAACGGGGCTGCAAAATTGTCCCGGTTGTAAAAAAAGGAATTAATGGCGCGAAAATCAAAAAAATACTTTTGAAATATGACACTAAATTTGAGATTAAATATGTGGTTGAAGACGATGAGAAATACAACAAGATAGAGGGGATTGCGCGAAAAACATATTCAAAAGCAGTTGTTCTTGGCGAGACTTTTGATAAAATCAAATTTGATGACAACAAAGTTGACCTTCCTGTTTTTAGGCCATTGGTTGGGTTGGGGGCTGGAGAAATTGATGTGTTGTTTTCTAAAATCAAATAAATTGCAACTTGCAAAATCTATTTAAATCGTGCAAGGCATAATTGCGTTATGGTTCGTCTGCCTAAATTATCTGAGATAAGAAGAAATCTTAAGAAAACAGAAGATATTGTTTTGGATGATGCCAAGTATTTTCTTGCTTTTGTTATTGTTGCGATATTATCTATCCTGATATTTTTTAGGCAGACGCAGGACGACATTACGGCAACAATCATCCTTGTTTTGTTGTGGTGGCTTTTCTGGAAAAGGAGCGACTTAAAGGGGAAAGTATTTCTTATCCTTGCATCGATTGTAGGTTATGTGCATGAAATTATTGGAGTTTATTTCGGTTTTTTTACATATCTTGGCGGGTTTATCGGGGGTGTTCCATTATGGGTTCTTCCCGGGTATGGGGCGATTTTTTGGGCATCTTATAATTTCTGGAGGGTCTTTGAGAAAAATTATTCTTCCGTATCATGGTTTAATCATATAAATAAGATTGCATTTGCAAGCTTTTTTGTACTGCTCTTCATTGACTATCTGTGGCTTGGATTTATGCTTGAGCCGGGAATAATTCTTTTAAGACTTTTACTGGCATTTTTGCTTTTTAACAATATGCATGAGATAAGGCTCGCCTATTTTGTTGCTATTTTTACTGTTTTTAACGAAATGGCGGGGGAGTTTATAGGCACATGGTCTCATCCGGTGTTCTCAATATTTTCTCTTATGGCGGGATATGTTTTTCTTTTATGGATGTGCCTTACAATAACAGATATTATCCAAGGCACAAAGAAGTGGCGTTTGATAGAGGTTTTAAGTGCCGCTGCATTTTTTGCTGTTTTTGGACTGATGGTTTTGGGATGGTTTTTTTGAGATTTTAGTTTTCTTTATCGTTTATCCCTCGGTCAATTACAAGTTCTGCAACGCTTCTTGAAAGATGAAGAATATAACCTAAGTTTTCAAGAATTATTGCAATTACGCCTATTATTTCCGGATTGTCTCGAAGCCGTTTGTCTGCAAGAATCATACTTTTTCCCTCAGCAGAAAATATTTCTTTTTCTGTTGTTGCTGCATCCTCAATTGCATTGTTTGCAAGGACGATTTCCTTGTTTTTGAAAGCATATACAACATTTGAATATGCTTTGTTTACTTTTTTTGAAAGTGTGATTATTTTTTCTTCCATGTCTTTCGGGATTGTTGTGTTTTGCATCTTAAGAGTTGCGGCGGCAATGTTTACACAGCAGTCGGCCATTATTTCTATGTAGTCGATAACTGCGCGATAATACAGTGTGTCTAAGCCTGAAATATCAACAAGTTCTGCGAATTCCGGGTCCCTTGCGGCTGAATTGAGCTGTCTTATTGCAAGCACAACAAGCTGGTCGACCTCGCTGTCCCTTTCAATAACATCTTCTGCAAGTTCTGTGTTTTTTTCTTTAAGTGCTGTAAATGCGTGGGCATACATCCAGTTTGTTGTATTGTATGATTTTTCAAGAATTTTTTTTATTGAAAGTTTTGATACATCTATTATGCACTGGATAGCCATCTTGTTTTTATCTTCGGTTATTTCAACACCAATAAGCATTTTTTTTGCAGATTCTTTCAGTGTTTTTCGCTGTTTCCAATCAGCTGTTCCTGTAAGCTCTATTGTATCTGCGCCGTTTATGTATGCGCTTATGATTTTTCTTGTTATAAATTGCGAATTTTTTTCTTTTATGTTGATTGTTTTTGTGCGTGTTATCTTGCTTTTTTGCGTGTTTGGGATAATGATGAGTGCTCCGTCTTCGCGCTCAAAGACATTCAAAAGGTCTTTTCGTTTTATTTTCTGCTTTTCTATCCAGTTTTTCGGAAGGGATACGATGTAGGTCCCCCCACCGCCAGTTGCCTGTATTTTTCTTGTTTCCATAAAAATATCGCCGTTTATATATAGACCTATATAGATATATATTGATTATAGAGATAAGCTTTATAAGGTTATCTGACACAGTAAGTAATACACACCAAAATAAAGCCCTTGTTCTTCTATAAGGCTTAAGTTTAATGGTAAATTTTAATGATAAATAATTGGTAAATAATGTTTGTTAATAGGTGGTATTTATGGCTAATGATAATATACTTATTGAAATAAAGAAAACAGAACAAGAAGCAATAAAAATTGAAGAAAACGCGCAGAAGAAAAAAGATAAAATAATAGTTGAAGCAAGAAAAAAAGCACAGGAACTTATAGATGACGCCGCACTTTCTGCAGAAAAAGATTCTAAAAAAAATATAGATGCGGCAAAACATGCGATTGCGAAAAAGAAAGAGGAAATAATTAAAAAAAGCAGCAATGATGCGGCTAAGATGGTTCAAAAAGCCCGTGAAAACATACCAAAAGCATCAGAGTCTGTTGTTTCTCAGTTCATAAAAAATATAAAAAAATAAATCAGTGTGATATATTTGCTTAAGCCAAAAGATATGTGTAAGATAACAATTGCGGGTCCTAAAACCGTTAGGAATGATACTGTTTCTGCATTGCACAAACTTGGTTTTTTGCATATTGAAGATTATATTCGCGCTGAAGAGGATGTTGTTGATATAGGAACCCCTGCAAAAGATGCAGAAAAGCTTTCAGGAAATCTTGTAAAACTTCGTTCTATAAAATCACATCTTAAAATCTTAAAGCCGGGAAAATCAAATAGCAAACAGCCAATAATAAAAAATAATGGGGCCGCAATAGAAACAATAGAAAAAGAAGTTGTGTCTCGTATTGACGAAATCAAAGATATTGATGGGAAATTGTCAAAACTTTGTGAAAAAGAAGATTTAGCGAGCCCTATTTTAGCGCTTGGCCTTGATTGGGCGGTTTTTGGCTCGTACAATACGCTAGCTCATTTTACAGGATATATTAAAAATTCTGCAGATTTTTCTGCATTGAAAAAAGAGATAGCATCTATAACAGATAAACAGGATGTTTTTGCGGCGGATTATAAAGGCAAAAGAATAATTTCTGTTTTTACTAAAAAAGAAACCTCTGATGCGGTATTGGCAGTTCTATTAAAATATGATTTTTCTGAGATAAATACTGACGGTGTGAGTGAGTTTAATGGAAAGCCTGAAGACGCTCTTAAAAAAATATCTTTGAGGAAACAAGAGCTTCAAAAAAAGAAAGAAACACTTGAACGGGAGCTTGATTCTCTTGGGAAAAACTATGCCTCTTTTGTTATTGATAATGAGAAGACACTTTCGCGCAATCTTGAGATGAGCGAAGCTCCTTTAAGATTTGCAGAAACAAAGAACGCTTTTGTAATTGACGGATGGGTTCCAAAAAAAGAGTATGAAACTCTCAAAAAAACGCTTACAACTGCAAGTGATGAAAGAATATATATCAAAAAATCCAATGAAACCAAGGGTGCGCCAACAGAACTTGAAAATCCAAAAGCTGTAAGGCCGTTTGAGTTTTTTATGGGGCTTTATTCACTTCCAAAATACACTGAGGTGGATCCGACATTTTTTATGTTCCTTACATTCCCGTTATTTTTCGGCTTTATGCTGGGAGATTTGGGTTATGGAATTTTGACATTCTTTATTTTTTGGGCGGTACGGAGTCGGATTGACTCAAAAGAGCTTAAGCCTGTTTTGAGTGTCATGATGTTTGCATCATTTATGACTGCGGTTTTTGGGTATATTTTCGGAGAATTTTTCGGCGCAGAACATATATTCGGCTATGAGCTGCATCCTATATTTCACAGGCTTCACGATCCTGTGGGTCTTTTGATGATATCCATATTAATTGGTGTTGTTCATGTAAATATGGGGCTTATAATTGGTTTTTACAATGAGCTTAAGGCACACGGCTTAAAAGCGGCACTTTTGGAGAAAGCAAGCTGGATGGTATTGCAGGTTGGGGGTGCTGTGTACGCATTTATGAATCCAACTGTTGGAGGCGCACTTTTGCTTTTAGGGGTTGTGCTTATAACTCTTGGTGAGGGTGTTAGGGGTTTGCTTGAATTGCCGTCAATACTTGCAAATATACTTTCCTATTCGCGGCTTATGGCAATAGGGCTTGCATCGGCGATACTTGCGCTTGTTGTAAATGAGATGGCATCAATGGCATTTAGTGCCGGAATTTTGGGTGTTGTTATGGGCGTTTTTATCCTTGCGGCAGGACACACAATTGCAATTTTGCTTGGAATGCTTTCGCCATTCATACATTCCATGAGGCTTCACTATGTAGAGTTTTTCCTTAAGTTTTATCATGGCGGGGGAAAAAGATATATGCCTTTCGGGGCAAAGGAGTAAAATAATGTTCATTAATGTTAAATTAGAGGTGATAATATGGTAGAACCAGTAACCGCAATAGCAGCTGCTCTTGCAATAGGCATTACAGCAATTGGTGCAGGTATTGCAGAGAAAGACATTGGTGCTGCAGCAGTCGGTGCTATGGCAGAAAAAGAAGAGCTGTTTGTAAAAGGACTTATAATGACAGTTCTTCCGGAAACAATTGTTCTTTTCGGATTCGTTATTGCGTA
>JAUVEX010000130.1 GCA_030594585.1 archaeon
TTGTTTTTTTGTGGAATGTGATCTGCCCGGAAGTTTTTGTAAAAACATTTAATGCGTATCCTTTTTTTCGGATGAATTCTTTTGTTTCCACCATATTTGATTCCTGGTGATTTTCAGGCGTAGTATAAGTTGTAATTCCAACATTCTCATCAATAGCCCGTGCGCTTTCAAGCAATTCACATAAATTTTTAGGGCTTATTTTAAAGAAACAATCTGTGTATTCCATAAAATACATTAAACAGTAAAATTTAAGAATTCAATCCATCCCAAATATCTTTCGAAAGAAAGTTGCAGCAGGCAAAGAAACAATTATATACAGCCCAAGCCAGGTCACATCGTGCCCTGCTAGAGGAAGCCAGAACGGAAGCGCAAAAGGCGTTCCCGAGTAAACTGACGGAAGCCATGCAAATATAAGAAGTACCGGAATCATGGAGACTATCATAGGCTTCATGGTCATCATCATCTGTTCATGCTGAAGCTTTAGAATCTCATTGAATGTTTTTTTAAGTTGCTTAGCATCGTTTTTTTGCTGGGCCTCTTTTTGCCTTTTTTGCACAACTTTCATTTCTTCCTTAACGCGCCTAAGCTTGTTTGCATCAATCATGAGTTTTTGTATGTATGCAAAAAGGAACGCTACAAACACAGACACTGCCGCAATCGCGTATACTTCACCAAGAGCTGCAATGGGCCCGAATACAGTATTAAGAATTGAATTGATTATAACGACCATTAACTACCACCCATGAATTTTCTAAGCATAGGATGCATGTCTTCCATATGCTGCTGTGCCAGCTGTTCATATAGCTGGTATACAATCATAACGGCAAGTAAAAGCCCGGTCCCGGATGTAAGGGCTCCTGAAAAGTCCGCAAATGCAGCCAAAAAGCCTACAAAAGCGCCACCAAGAACAGCAAGTGCCGGGATATATCGGTCTAAAACCCGCTCAATAACGCGCGGATCGCGCCTGAATCCGGGTATCTGCATACCGCTTCTCTGAATTTGTTTTGCAACGCTTGAGGAATCCATGCCTGATGTTGAAACCCAGAAAATTGAGAAAAGCATACTTCCAAGTACCATAAATGATGTATAGGCAATCACGCGATAGACATCTGTCGGAATTATCGCCCCTTGCAGTATATTCCACATGAATTCGCGCGGCGGGTTAAGATAATACATAAGCCCTGAAAGGGGTGTTCCTGTTGTCGCATCGAAAGTACCTAAAATAGTAAGCCCTTTGGATGCCAAAAGCTTTGACCACATCTGAAGATTGATTAAAAGCGCGGCTGTAAGTATCACAGGCATAACTGATGTATATATGAATTTTAAGGGCCATTTTCTTCCAAAACCCCGAATTGTGCCAAACGCTAGCGGTATCTCTACACGCATTGCCTGTGCATACACAACAAGCCCGAAAACAGCAAGAGTGGCTATTACCGGAAGTATATAGACACTCAGTGTATCAAACCCTACACTGCCGCCGGCGATTGATTGGATAAGTGCAGGCATAACACCCACAAATTCGCCTGTTGGTGATGTTGTTATGCTGAATGTCTTTATGAAAAGTTCTTTAGACACTCCTGCTGCGATGAATAAGCCAACACCTGAGCCGAAGCCCCATTTAGATACAATTTCATCTAAAAATATTACGAGCCAACCGCCTAAGGCCACCTGGAATATTACCATGCAGACAGTGAAAGGATCTCCTGATGCAGGGGGTATTGCCCCGAAAAGAGTGAATGCAATAGCTTCAAGAAGCGCAAATGAAAACGCCAAAAGCTTTTGTGTCCCCTGGAACATCACTTTTCCGTGATGTGTTGATAAGTCCCATCCAAGGATGCCGGCACCGACAAGAAGCTGGAGTATAATACTTGAAGTCACAATAGGACCGATGCCTAAAGTCATAAGGGACCCAAAACTTGCGCCAAGAAGCGTTGCAACTTGTGCAAACTGCGATACTCCGGCATCAGAAATGCCCCAGATGGGTATTTGCGTTAGCGCAAAATAAATAACAAGAACATATAAAGTCCATCGTATCCTTTCATTGAATGTGAGCCGTTTTATCGGTGTTGTTATGCCGGGCAGCTTTTGAAGCAAAACTTCGTAATTCAATTAATACACCTAAATGATTTGTGCTTCCCCTTTTGCATCTTTTATCTTTTTTTCGGCAATTTTTGAGAAGCTTTTTGCTTTTAAAATCATTTTAGTTTTTATGGAACCTGCGCCAAGAACTTTGTTGAAGCCAAGAGCGCTTATGTCAATCACAACTGCATCTTTTTCTTTTGCAGCTTTTTTGTTTTTGATATAGTTTTCAACATTTTTTTCCAGTTCGGACAAATTTATCGGGTTGTTTATTTTTTTGACAATTACAGGCAGCGTAAAGCCTTTTGAGCCAATTCCACTTCCCTTTTCATTGTTTACTTGAGACATTGCCTGCTGGCCTTTTTTACCCCGGCCTGCATTGCCTACACCACCGCGGCTTCCAGCCCCTCGGTGCTTTTTAGGAGAGCCCCAGCCATAGGTTCTTGAGCCCCTGAGCTT
>JAUVEX010000125.1 GCA_030594585.1 archaeon
TTAGTCCTACGGGTTAACTTCTTAAAGCCCCTAGAAGTTAAACTCAACAAAAATTCTATTAAAAATCAATCAAATGCGAATCGGGCAAATTAGGGCATTGATTTAATCCTTGGCGTACTTCATCTTCACCAATAGCGCGGCTATGAATCCCATTGCAAGGCCTGCAAGGGGGCCAATGTCCCATCGGCTATAGTATGCTCCAAGAGTAAGGCCTATGAAGAAAAAGCCAACAAATGCCAATCCGCTTAAGTCTTTTGCTTTATCTTTTGCCATACCACTATATTGTATTTTGTTTTTTATATATTTTTTGATTAGTATAAACTCAAAATAAAGCTCAAAAACATACATATTTCTTATTTAATCACCAAAAATAATACAAACATTTATATATTATCTTTCACAGAATACTGAATGTTCAGAAAGTTGTGAAAGTTGGTTCAATGGTTGAAAAAGCAAAAGCCGAATTTATAGAGCATATGGTTGGATGCAGTAAGATTCATGGATTCGACGACATATCTTCAAGAATAATGGCTATTCTATACATTGAGCCAAAAGAACTATCATTAGAAGAAATTTCAACCAAAACAAAATACAGTTTATCTGCAACAAGTACTGCCATGAAATTCATGGAAAGAATGGAAATGGTAAAACGCATAAAAAAGCCTCATTCAAAAAAAGCATACTTCTACATGGAAAAAGACACACTCAAAATGTTTTTGGACTTCTTAAAAAAACAACAGGAAAAAATAGTAATACCTACAATAAAGAAACTTCCAAACATAATTGAAACATACGAAAAAGAAACAGATAACGAAACAAAAGAAGAATTAAAAATCATAAAAAATTATCAAAAACAAACCATTGCCTATGAAAAAATAATTGAAAAAACAATTAAATTAGTTGAAAAAGAACAAGAACGATAAATATCAAAACATAATGTATACTGGTGTTTTTATGCAAAAATCAAAACATATAATTGAGCTTAAAAGCGTAAAGAAAATATACCGTATGGGTAATGTTGATGTCCCTGCATTAAACGGGGTTTCAATGACAGTAAACAGGGGTGAGTTCATCGCAATTATGGGCCCTTCAGGCTCCGGCAAATCAACTTTGATGAATATGGTGGGCTGCCTTGATGTGCCGACAGTAGGCAATATATTCTTAGACGGAAAAGACATAGCAAAGATGAGTGAAAGCGCTTTGGCGCAAATAAGAGGGCGAAAAATAGGGTTCGTATTCCAGAAATTCAACCTATTGTCTACACTAACAGCTTTAGAGAATGTCACGATCCCTATGATGTTTCAAAACATAGAAGAATCAAAAAGAACAAAAAGGGCAATTGAGCTTTTAAAAATTGTAGGGCTTGATGATCGAGCGCATCACAAGCCAAGCGAGCTTTCAGGGGGCCAGCAGCAGCGGGTTGCCATGGCAAGGTCACTGGCAAATGATCCCGAAGTAATTCTTGCCGATGAGCCCACGGGAAATCTTGACACAAAAACAGGAAAAGAAGTGATAAACATACTTAACACCCTTAACAAAGAAGGAAAGACAATTATTATGGTAACGCACGATCCTGAGGTTGCAAAATTTGCGCAAAGGATTGTTTACATAAAAGACGGTTTGATAAATTCAAGCAAAATATAAACGGAGTGGTGAGTTTAATGAATACAATGAAATTTTTGGGTATTTTTGTGATGTCTGTGCTTTTTTTGAATATGGCAAGTTTTTGTGCAGCAGATTCCGCAACACTTGATGTTTCGGTCTTAAAATATGAGCCAACCCCTGCAGAGCCGGGAAGATACATTGATGTGTGGTTCAAGATAGACAACATAGGAACTGATGCGGCCACAGACGCCACACTCACTCTTGAGCCGAAATTTCCTTTTTCAACTGATGATGATCCTGTAATCAATATAGGGATATTGAACCCTCTTGATTCGACAACAATAAAATATCGTATCCGTGTTGATGAAAATGCTGTTGAGGGGACAAGTGACCTGGATGTTAAATACAGCGCAAATCCCAAGACAAGCATTAGTGTATCTAAAAGCTTTAGTATTGAAATACGGACAAGCGATGCAGAGATAAGTATAGTTTCCTCAAAAACGAACCCAAGTGAATTTTATCCGGGACAGGCAGGTACGGTAACACTTGTTACCAAAAACCTTGCGGACTCAACACTTCGTGATGTTACAGTGAATCTGGACCTTTCAGGAACAACTACACCATTTGCACCTGTGGATACAACAACTTCAAGCAAGTTCAAGACAATGGCCGGGGGCGAGACAAAAACAATAATTTATGGTGTTGTTGCAACTCCTGATGCGGCAAGCGGAATATACAAGGTTCCTGTAACCATAACATTTTCAGATAATACCGGAGCCAATTATGTAACAAATACTATTATAAGCCTTATTGTTGGTGGAACACCGGATATCCTTACAAATGTTGAACCGGAAAATATTTTTTTGTCCGGAACAACAGGAGATGTTAGAGTAAACATCATAAATCGCGGGCTTGTTGATATAAAGTATGTAACTGTTAAAGTAATACCAACAGATGATTTTGAGGTCTTGACAATTGACGAGATATATGTTGGAAATATAGACTCTGATGATTTTGACAGCGCTTCTTTTACACTGCATACCATGCCTTCTTTTTCAGGCGAACTTGCAGTGCCTGTTACTATAAGCTATATGAACGCAAACAACAAGGCATTTGAACTTAAACAAGACCTTAATATG
>JAUVEX010000066.1 GCA_030594585.1 archaeon
TCAGGAATATCATCGATATTTATTTTATTTATATCTTCAATTAAAAGTTTGGGTTTTTTAAAATTTAAATCATAGGTGTCTTTGCAAGCAGGTTCAAAATCATTCGCAAAAACGGTTTCAAAACCAGCTTTTTCAAAACCAAGTCTTATGCCACCAACACCTGCAAATAAATCTAATGTTTTCATATTTATCTAAATGTCGGAGTGACTATATATATTTTAGGTATGTGTACTGTGCCGATATACATTTGTTTCATTTATGTTTTTTCGAGCGTGGCGAGTC
Source organism: archaeon (assembly GCA_030594585.1). GTDB lineage: Archaea > EX4484-52 > EX4484-52 > EX4484-52 > B79-G9 > GLR112. Next base: position 283 of record JAUVEX010000066.1, read on the forward strand.
AATAAGACAGCAGGATTCTCAGACCACCCATAAGTTAATCAATTCAAAAATTCAAGCAGTTTTACGAACAAAAGTTCGTAAAACTTGCACCCGTTTGTGAGTTATACGAAATTTATGCCTTTGGCTAACACGGTTAAAAACCAAGAAAAACTTTACAAAGAGCCTGCGGCTTCTTTTTCTCTTCTTACGCGCTCGGAGAAGGCGAATGATGCGCTTGAGTCTTCCTTGTATGCGCCCATAATCTCGTCTGCAAGAGTTTTTGAAGCAGGTTTTTTGCTTTTGTGCGCTTTGTGGAATGTGCCCTGCGCTAAATGCTTTAATGCAAGGTCAACACGCCTTTGAGGAGATGTCACAACACCTTCACGAGCCATGATACCGCCTTTCTGGTAGCTCATGACTTCTTCTGTAGGTGCTGAATTTTCAACAGCTGCAACAAAAACTTCTACAGGGTTCTTTTTTGTCTGGGTTTCAATCAGCTCAAATGCCCCGGACACTATTCGTGCAGCATTGAATGTCTTTCCGACATTATGCCCGCTTGATATCTTGTGCTTTTTTCCCTTGTGCCCTGAAACAAAAAGCTTATTCATAAGCCTTTCTACAATCGGAACCTTTGATTTATGGAACTGATGTTTTGCGTGCCGGCCGCCTGTTTTTGGAACAATTATCGGTGTAACTGTTACATAATCTATAAGGCCTGCGTCTTTTACTTTTATATTTTCCATTTCCCATCTATTGAATAATTTTGCTTCGTTCATAAATATCACTTAGTTGCTCTTTTTTTCTTTCCTGTAATCAGATGATGCAATGAAATGCCGTTTACTTGTATCACTTTCCATTTAACTGATGGAAGTGAGCCTTTAGGTCCGCTGTTTGAACCGCCGATACCTTCAACAAGAACTTCATCGTGTTCCTGTATGTGGCTTATGGCGCCAGTTTCTGGACAAAATGCCGTTATCTGCTTGCCATTCTTTATAAGCTGGACTCTTACGCATTTAAGAAGTCCTGAATGCGGCTGTTTTGCTTCAAGCTGCCTTTTTTCAAGAACAATGCCTTTTGCCTGGGCTGTGCCTTTAAGAGGGTCTGATTTTTCGCGTAAATTAAGTTTTTTCCTGGTATAATCTACACTTTTCCATTTCTTTTTCTTCCGGTTCTTTAAAAGATCCCTTCCGGCGTACAATCCTTTTGGCATTTTTATTCACTCCTAAAATCATTCAATTTGTATGTTTTCAATATTGAACTGCTTTTTTAACAGTTCTTTTGTAATCTTGAGATTGTTTCCCTCGCGACCGATAATTATTGCTTTGTCTTTGTTTGCGACCTTAATCTTTAAAGACTTTGTGTTTTTTTCGCCAATAATTTCTATTTTTTCTATTGGACGCACAATCAAGTTTTTTACAAACTCTTTTAAATCTTTTGAATATTTAAAGACCTTTATCTTTTTTCCGAATTTTTCGGAAATGCCTTTTATGTTTGATCCTTCTTTTCCGACAAGCTTACCGATATTTTTTGTGTCTACAACAAAATAAAGCACGCCATCGCCCGGAATATAATCCATGACTTTGCTGTTTGTCATTTTTTCAAACGCGTTTATAAAACCGATATCTTCCATGCCGTATTTTCTCATAGATTATAAACTCATTTACTTTTTTTTATGCCCATAACGCTTACAGAAAACGGCTTTCTTAAATGTTCGCCCAAATCTTTAGCGCTTGCGTTTGACGGCTTAATTTCTGTGCCTTTATCGCCTACGCTCTTGTTTATTTTTTCTTTTATGCTTTCAGGGCATGTATCTGCAACAATGACTGTTTTTATCTGTTTTTTTGCAAGACCTTTTATTGTGCTGTTTGCACCTAAGACTACGGTTTTTTCTTCAACTGCTTTTTTTATTTCCCTTTCAAGTTTAATGTCCATTAAAGCCACCATAATTTAATTATTCTTTTAATTTTAACTTTACTATTCCTGTTCCCACAGGCGCTAAGTTTCCAAGTATCACATTTTCAATAACGCTTTTAAGCGGGTCAAGCTCGCATTTGACAGCTGCGTTTGTAAGGTGCTTTACGGTTTCCTCGAAATTTGCCCTTGAAAGAACAGAGGATTTACCGCCGGCAACACCATATCGGCCTATTGCCTGTATTTCTCCGGTTGAAGTCATTGCGTCTGCAACAAGCAGGACATGCCTTATGTCTGTGTCAACACCCTGCGCTCTCATTGTTGTCAGTGTTTCGCGCACAATAGCGTTTCTTGCTGCCTCTATTCCAAGCACGCTTCTTATTTCATAAATATTATTTGTAAACGATCTGATTCTGTCAAGTTCTACCAGCTTTAGAACTTTCTTTAAATTAGAGCCAAGAGTTTTTATAACCCAGTCATCTCCTTCTTTTTCAACAACAACCTGCGATATTCCTTTTATGCCTTTTATGTATTTATCACGGACTTTGACTCTTATTGACTGCAGGTCTTTTATGGTCATTTCCTCTTTTTTGGGCTCGATTAAAAGCTTGTCTTTGGAAACTTCGATGTTTATGTTCTTTATGCTTTTTTTAATCAGAACTGCGATACTTTCGCCGTCAATCTCAAGAAGTTTAGACTGCTTGGGATCTAGATTGACCTCAATCCGGAAATTAACAAGATCAATGGCATCTGTGTCTATAATTTGTATAAGCTTTGTCTCTTTTATTTTTGCGGCTATTTTTGTTGCCTCTTCCTTATTGTTATATTCCTTGTCAAGATAAATTGTCATTGTTGGTGTTTTTGGTATTTTTCTTGCGTCGAAAAGCTCAATCAGCCTTGGAAGCCCTTGGGTTGTCACAAGCTGAGTACGGCCTTCTGCGTGGTATGCACGAAGTGTTGTCTGTGTTGCAGGTTCTGATATTGACTGTGCTGCAACAACGCCTACAGCTTCGCCAGGAGCGTAAATCATCCTATTAAAACGAGTCTCAAGATGCTTTTTTTGTTCTTTTGATAATTTCATGTCGTTAAATTTTTTCGGAAGTCCTAATTTTTCATCCATACCATAACCACCATTAAATATTAAGTTCACGGTCTATTGTTCCGCGATCACTTTTTGAAGGGTCTATCCCGTCTTCACCTGCGGTAAACTGCACAATTGAGTCAGTTCCATCAACCGCCCGTATTTGCGAATTCACCACAATATCTTGAAGAGCGTTTACAAGCCGCCTTTGAAGATAACCGGAAACTCTTGTCTTTAGTGAAGAATCCATTATACCTTCTCTTCCTTTCATTGCCTCAAAGAAGAATCCTATAGGACCTATTCCCTGTTTGAATGATTCCCTTACAAAACCGTGGGATAATGGTGAGAGATCGTCTTTTTTAAATTGAGATAGCGTCCTTCCTTTGTATCCTCTGAAAATACGCCTTCCTCTAATCGCTTCCTGTCCTATCATACCGGACATATATGCGAGATTCTGTATACTTCCCCGGGCTCCTGTGTTTGCCATTATAGTTGCTCCGGATTCTTTGGCATTTGCTTTGATTATATTTTGAACATCGTTTGTGATATTATTCAGCTCAAACATAATCATATCTTCTACAGTTTCTTCAGGCGTTCTTCCCGGCGAAGGCATGATTTTGTTTTTATTGTATTTATCAATCAGTTCTTCGACTTTTGCAAACCTTTTGTCCATAAGATTCTGTATCTCTTTGTCAACAAATTCAGGCATATCGAGGTCGCCTATTGAAATTGTAAACCCTTTTCTTGCCATGACTTCAGATATTATTCGTGTTATTCTATCAAGGAATATCCTTGCTTCTGTGTGGCCGCATTCAAGGTCAATGGCATCGAGAAGCTTTCCTTTAAATGGTGCGATTGATTTTTCGTCAATTGCGCCCTGCACTATTTGTCCGTCTTTTATCACAACGAAATCATCATCAGACTCATCATCGCCCTTACATACTGCTGATTTGTATGAGATGCTTATTTCTTTAGGTATTGCAAAACTGTAAAGTTCTCGGCCAGTGTATGTGTCTTTTTTAAGTTCCACAAACATGCCTGCAGATGCAAGTATTTGTGCAACATCTTTTTTAGTGAAAATAGTGTCTTTTTTTGTTGCAAGATAACTTCCTGAAAGATAATCCTGGTCGCATCCGATAATTGGTCCCCCGAATCTTGGAGACCGAATGTTTTGTTCTACAAGCATAAGCTCTTCTGCTTCTGCTCTTGCTTCTGCGGTCTGTGGAAAGTGAAGGTTCATCTCATCGCCGTCAAAGTCTGCATTGTATGGCTTACATACGCACAGATTAATTCTAAATGTCTTATGCGGCATGACTTTTACTTTGTGCGCCATCACAGACATCCTGTGCAAAGACGGCTGCCTGTTGAACAGCACTATATCGCCGTCAATCATGTGCCTCTCTAAAATACATCCAACTTTAAATTCCTCAAGAATCAAATCTTTATTGTCTTTCAGTATTTTCTTTCTGATGCCTTCGGGCATAATTACATAATTTGCTCCGGGGTGCTTTTCGGAGCCGTTCTTTATGAACTCTGTTAAATATTTGATATTGTGCTTTGTAACTTTCACAGGAACTGTAAGCTCCCTTGCAATTCTTTCAGGAACCCCTACCTCGTTTATGCTTATGTTTGGATCCGGAGAAACAACAGTTCTTGCGGAGAAATTTACCCTTTTTCCGCTCAGGTTGTGCCTGAAACGGCCGTCCTTGCTCTTAAGCCTTTGGGAGAGTGTTTTTAAGGCCCTGCCTGACCTGTGCCTTGCAGGCGGAATTGATGAAATCTCATTGTTGAAATAAGTAGAAACATGATACTGCAAAAGCTCCCACAAGTCCTCTATTATGAAATCAGGCGCACCAATTTCAAGATTGTCCGCGAATCTTTTGTTTATTCTTATTATATCCACAAGCTTGTGTGTAAGGTCGTCTTCTGACCTATCCCCGTTTTCAAGAGTTATTGAAGGCCTTGTTGTAACTGAAGGCACTAAAAGTAAGGTTACAATCATCCATTCAGGCCTGCCGCCCACGATCTTAAGCGTTTTTGCGTCCTCGTCGGATATCTTTTCGAACTGTTCGCGCACTTCAAGGGATGTCAATGCTTTTTTGCCGCGGTAAAAAGTAGAAGGCTTCTCAAGTTTTATTTTTTCGTATTTTTCGCCGCATTCAGGGCATACTTTCATGGGCGCCAAGGAACTTATTTTAAGTTCTTTTTTTGCGATATCTTCTTTTGTTGCAAGAAGTGCCCCGCATTTACATGTGTATGTAAGAATTGTTTTTACTTCTTTTAGGTATAATATATTGACTAT
>JAUVEX010000081.1 GCA_030594585.1 archaeon
TTAGTATTGAAATACGGACAAGCGATGCAGAGATAAGTATAGTTTCCTCAAAAACGAACCCAAGTGAATTTTATCCGGGCCAGGAAGGTATGGTAACACTTGTTACCAAAAACCTTGCGGATTCAACACTTCGCGATGTTACAGTTAATTTGGATCTTTCCGGAACAACCACACCTTTTGCACCTGTAGATACAACAACATCAAGCAAGTTCAAGATAATGGCTGCCGGGGAGACAAAAACAATAAACTATGGTGTTGTCGCGACTCCTGATGCGGCAAGCGGAATATACAAGGTTCCTGTAATTATAACATTTTCAGATAATACCGGAGCAAGTTATGTAACAAATACTATTATAAGCCTTATTGTTGGTGGAACACCAGATATCCTTACGAATGTTGAGCCTGAAAATATTTTTTTGTCAGGAACAACAGGGGATGTGAGAATAAACATCATAAATCGCGGGCTTGTTGATATAAAGTATGTAACTGTTAAAGTAACACCAACAGATGATTTTGAGTTATTGACAAATGACGAGATATATGTTGGAAACATAGACTCTGATGATTTTGACAGTGCTTCTTTTAAAATACACACCATGCCTTCTTTTTCAGGCGAACTTGCAGTGCCTGTTACTATAAGCTATATGAACGCAAACAACAAGGCATTTGAACTTAAACAAGACCTTAATATGCGGGTATACACACCCAACGAAGCCAAATCATTAGGTCTTATAAGCGGTGGAAGCAGTACGACCACAATTGTAATTGTGTTGGTTGTTGTTGGTTACTTTGGTTACCGATGGTACAAAAAGAGAAAGAACAGGCAATGATTGTGTTGTGATTTTAGGTGCTATTTGAATATGCGAAGTATGCCTTTAAGAATATCCGTCACAGGAAGCTTAGAACATGGCTTACTTTGATTGGCATATTCATAGGTATCGCAGCTGTTGTGGCTTTAATCTCTATCGGCCAGGGTATGCAGAATGCAATAAATGAGGAATTTTCAAAAGCAGGAGCTGACAGGATAACAATCCAGCCCGCAGGCGGTTTTGCGGGTGCGTATGTGTCTGAAAAATTATACCAGAGTGATGTTGATGTTGTAAATCGTGTAAAAAGCGTGGAGTTTGCTGCAGGAGTCATCATGCAGACAGGACGGATAAAATATAAAGATCAAACAGAAAACGCGCCTATATTCGGCATAGGGTCTGATGAAGAGACAAGACGATTCATAGAGAAAGTTGATTTCTTTCTTATAGAAGAAGGCAGGCAGTTTAAAAGCATTGACAATAATGTTGCCATACTCGGAAGCAATGTCGCAGCCGATATGTTTGACCGGGAAATTCTTTTAGGCGAGAAAATAACAGTTGAGAACAAAGAATTCAAAGTCATTGGCATACAGAAAAAAAGCGGAAGCCCTATGCATGATAATATGGTGCGTATTACAACAGGATCTGCGCAGGAATTGTTTGACCTGAAAAAAACAGAAGAGCTGTCAATGATATTTGCTAAGATAAAGCCAGGAATTGATCCGTCAGTTGCTGCGGATGATGTGAGGGACGCACTTAGGAAAGACCATAATGTTAAAGAAGGCCATGAAGACTTTGTTGTTGTGACTGCAGAGCAGATGATTGAGGGGTTCAATAACATACTTCTTGTGGTGCAGATCGTGCTTGTGGGCATTGCGGCAATATCATTGATTGTGGGTGGTATAGGCATCACAAATACAATGTATACATCAGTTGTGGAGCGGACGCGGGAAATTGGCATAATGAAGGCCGTTGGCGCGAAAAATTCAGACATAATATCTATTTTTTTGATGGAATCCGCAATGCTTGGTTTTTTTGGCGGGATGCTTGGGATTCTAATCGGGCTTTCTGTAAGCAAGGCAATAGAAATTGCAGCAGTATATTCAGGAATTAATGTGCTTAAGGCATATTTTGGTTTTGAGCTTATAGTAGGTGCTCTTCTTTTTTCAATGATTGTAGGTGTAATATCCGGTGTGCTTCCCGCCAAAAACGCTTCAAAATTAAATCCTGTAGATGCATTAAGGAGTATGTTGTAGATGATTAAAGATTATTTTTCATACGCGTTTAAGAACCTAAAACACAGAAAAACAAGAACCTGGCTTACTATGATAGGCATTGTTATAGGCATTGCTGCAGTTGTGTCTATAATTTCTCTCGGACAAGGTCTTGAAGATATGGTTACCGGCCAGTTTGAGGATATGGGTGCAGATAAGATAACAATTATGCCGGGGAGCAGCCTTTTGAGTGCCGGCATGGCGACAATTCCTCTTACTCAGAAAGATTATGAGGTTGTAAAACGGACAAAAGGCGTGTTAAGTGTTGCCGGGATGATTTATTTATCTCCAAGGGTGGCGTACAAAGATGATTCAGGTTATACATTCGTGGTGGGAATGCCTTTAGATCCCGACTCAAAAAGAATATTTGACAGTATGCAGAATTTTAAGATTGATTATGGCCGGGACCTAAAAGACGGGGACGGGAATGTTATTGTGGTCGGATCATCAGTTGCAAAAGATGACAAGCTTTTTGAAAAAGGTGTATCTCTTGGCAGCAAGATTACTATTGATGGTGTTGATTTTAAGGTCATAGGTGTTTTGGAAACTTTAGGAAATGAGCCGGATGACAGGTCGGTCTATATAAACATAGAGCGTGTAAGAGATGTTTTTGATATAGAGGATAAGTATGATGTGTTATTTGTGCAGGCAAAGCAGGGATTTGATGTAAGTGAGGTCGCTGAAGATTTAGAGGATGCGATACGAAAGTCCCGGGACTTAAAAGAAGGCGAGGAAGATTTTAATATACAGACTGTAGAACAGCTTCAGGAAAGTTTCGGCACAATATTTAATATAGTCCAGTGGTTTTTGATAGGAATCGCCACAATATCTATTGTTGTAGGCGGGGTTGGGATTATGAATACCATGTATACTTCAGTTCTTGAAAGGACCTATGATATAGGTATCATGAAGGCAGTTGGCGCGAAGAATTCAGACATCCTTATGCTCTTTGTAATAGAAGCAGGAACACTTGGGGCTGTTGGGGGTGTCGGAGGAGCCATAATCGGCGGCGGATTAGCCACGATAGTTGAGATTGCATCAACAAGTGCGCTTGAAATGGAACTCTTAAAAGCGCATTTGAGTTTTGAGCTGATATTGGGCGCCATATTGTTCTCTTTTATTGTCGGTATGGTGTCGGGCGCCCTTCCTGCAAAGCAGGCGGCATCTTTAAAGCCTGTTGATGCGCTTCGGTGGGAATGAATATTTAAAACCTAATTGGAGAAAAGTTTATAAAGGTAAATAACTACTAAATAAAAATAACAAGTTTTAGGTGTATACCCTATGGTTTCTTTGAATGAGTTGAGTAATGAACAAATAGCTCTATTATTTTCAACAAAAGCGGATAATAGTATAAGTATTCCGAAAAATGTTCTTATTGAGGTATATAATGAAATGGTATTATATCAACAACACAATGCTAAATATACTATCGACGAAATGACTAGAAATGTACAAAAAGCGATAGAGTCTAAGTATGCTCAAGAAATATTGAATTCTTTTCATGATGCGAATGAAGTAGGAATTGAGAATCCTGAACTAATTAATCAATACTTGTTTGAAGTAGATTCTTTAATGAATAGAAAAAATGAAATTGAGACTTATTTGCCCGATGCTGTTTGTTCATTATCGATGTATTTATGTATTCATACAATGAATAATGGGGAATTTACATTACAAGAACTTTCTTTAATACCTAATGATTTTTATCCTTTAACAATAAAAACTCTTAATATTGTTGGCAATGGTGCCTCTAGTGGTGCGGTTCATGCAACATTCTAAACTCACAGTTGACGCTGTGATTAATAACCCTGAAGGCATTGTTCTTATCAAACGGGCGAATGAGCCATTTAAGGATTTCTGGGCGCTTTCGGGCGGATTTGTGGATTATGGAGAAACTGTTGAGAATGCCTGTATAAGAGAAGCAAAAGAGGAAACCGGGCTCGACATAAAGATAACAAAACTTCTTGGTGTATATTCTAAAATGGGGCGCGACCCAAGAGGGCATACGGTTTCTGTTGTTTTTTTGGCAGAGGCAGACGGCGAACCTGTGGCAGGCGATGATGCAAAAGAGGTTGGTGTTTTCGCAAAAAATCAACTGCCTGAAAAGTTGGCGTTTGACCACGAGGGTGTTTTGAAGGATGCTTTTAGAATCTATTGAATAATTTAATTTTTTTGAGATTTTTTGGTTCTGTTTTTGTGTTGTTTTCTGATAAGTATATATACTTTTTTTAATATCTTATTAGTGATTAAAATGTTTGATATT
>JAUVEX010000156.1 GCA_030594585.1 archaeon
AGAAAAGAACTTGCTGAGGCCTTAAGGCAGTTGGATATAACCGAAGCAGACATAACAACAGTAATTCTCACACACGAGCATTTTGATCATATCGGCGGGCTTGAGTTATTCAGGAACGCAAAAGTCCTGGCATCTGAACAGACCGCAAAAGTATTGGAAATCGCAGATGAAAAAAAATCATATGCTATGTTTTTTAACGGAAAAATATCTTCAAGAAAAACAGCAGCCCGCCTTAAAGATAAAGACATTGTGCGGATGGGCGATACAGTTATTGAAATAATACACACCCCCGGCCACAGCGAAGGAAGCATATGCTTATACATTAAGAAAGACAAAATCCTTATTTCCGGAGACACGGTTTTTGCGGATTCAATAGGTCGTGTAGATCTTTTGGGCGGCGATGAAAAAGAGATGATAGAATCTCTTGAAAAGCTCGAGGATCTAGAAATTGAAATGATTCTTCCGGGACACGGGGAGATTATTGAAAAAGAAGGCACCAAACACATAAAAAACATCCTTGACAACTTAAAGAGTATATGATAAAAAAATTCTTAGAGTTTATTCAAAACATAAAAAAAGAAGACCGGCTCGCAATAATATATCACACCGACGCGGACGGTGTCTGTTCTTCAGTAATTGCTGCAAAATCTCTTGAGCTTATGAGCATAAAGCCGGTCTTTGTCTTCACGCAAGGTGCAGGCAACATAACAATAACAGAAAAGACAATAAAACAACTTGCTAAAAAAAACATAACAAAAATAATTATTCTTGACCTTGCTGTTGATTCAGACCCAAAACCAATAAAAAAAATAGAGGAATTTGCAGAAATTCTTGTTGTAGATCACCATATAATCTCAAATGACCTGAATTCTAAAAGAACAACAATGATAAAATCGCAGAATATATCAGAAATAGATCCAAGCCAGTATTGTGCTTCTAAGCTTATTTATGATTTATTTTTACAAATAAAAGATATATCATCTTTTAATTGGATATCGGCAATTGGAATTATTGGGGATTTCGGAATAAAAACATGGAAATCGTTTTTAGACTCTGTAGCACAATCAAACCCTGAAAAATTAAAAATTTTGTTTGAAGCAGAAGAGCTTGTGACCTACGCGCATATGTGCGATGGCGAAAAAGGAATTGAAAAAGCATACCAAGCACTTTATTCTGCAAAGACCCCAAGCGATGTTGTTGAAAATCTAAAAGAATACGGGGCAGTTCGAACAGAAATTGAACAGTTTGTTGAAAATTCTGAAAAAATAGGCGAATTTCGTGAGGGTGTTGGTTTGTTTTATTGTGAAATTGCGCCAAAATACAACATCAAGTCAAAGGTTTCAAACATTTTATCAACAAAAAAATATGCGGGAAAGACCGTCATTGTCGTGCAGTTGGATAAGAAAAAAGCAACAATAAGCGCCAGAAATCAGTCAGGAAAAATATCCATGGATTCTCTTATGCGCGAATGCACACAAGGCTTTAAAGAGGCGAATGGCGGCGGCCATGTACCTGCTGCCGGCGGGGCAATAAGAAGAGAAGATGTTGGGGCGTTCAAGAATAAAATTATTGATTTTTTTAGTAAATAAGGATTGCCTAAATAGATATCGGGAATAAATAATTCAGATAAATCGTGCAAGATTTTTGACAGTTATGTTCTTGTCTTTCAGTCTGATTATCTTTAGATTAATATTATAATTTGTAAAATCCGCATATTCTTCAAAAATTTTAGGATACTTGTTTACAATTCGCCTGGCAGTTTCCATATGCATCTTTGCCTG
>JAUVEX010000113.1 GCA_030594585.1 archaeon
GGCTCATGTAATTTTCCATTTCTTCCTCTTTTGGAGGTTTTCTTGCGTTGCGCCATATCAGCCATGAGAAAATACCTACAAGGGGGACAAGAATTATAGAATTTATTGTGGAGAGTATTGCAAATATGGTAACTGCCGTAAGAATAGGATATGTTTTTTCAATCATTTCAAGCATGGATGTTATCATTTCTGTTTTTTCGCCATCAAGGCTTAATTCCTGTGATTCTAATTGCGCGTCTATTTGCTCTTTTGCATTTGCATCAAGTGTTTCAAGGTTGTCTTGGAACGAGTTTATGCATTTTGTCCTGTCGGTTTCTGAAAGATCATCTGTTGTTTCAAGAGTCTTTAAGTATATCTGCCCCATACCTTCTATGTATGCATAGGATGCCTGTCTTTGTTGTTCTTTTATGGTTTCTCCCAGGTTTGTCATGTCATCTTTTGTAATGCCTACTGTTGTTTTTAGTATGTCGTCTATTGTGGCATCGGCATATGAAGAATCGTTATCAAGCACTAGGTAGACACTGCACGCAATTATAATTGTCAGAATAAGAAATAATTTTGATGCTGCATGCGTGCTTATCTTGTATGCGCTTATTTTTTTGTATTCTTCTTTGTCATTGAATGAGATGTATAAGACAAGAAAGACTCCCATGATGAGCCCCAAAGACAAAAGAATTGAAAGAAGGCTTATTCCTGTAATGGCAATTATGAATAGTGATGCAATCGAAGGCGCAATTAAAACTGAAAAGTCAATGTCTTTTGTTTTTATTGAATGAATGCATATTATGGCAACAGATATTGCCATGAAAACCAGAGACAAAAATAAATAGCTTAGGCTTATGGTTGCATACCTTTCAAAAGACAGGCCTATTGGCATTAATATGAGATTTTTTGTGATTCCTGTGAATGATAAAAGAATGACTGAAAGCACCATTGTGATTGTGCTTGCAATTATTGTGGGGAGATTATCGTTTATTTTGACCACCGTTTCTTTTTATGGAAATTATATTTTTGGGGCGCGTTTGCCTCTGTTTCTTTCTGTTTTTTGTATTCGTTGACAACACTGTCTACTTGTGCTTTTATTTTTGCGATAAATGGGTTTGTGCTTTTTTTTGGGATTATTCCATAGTTTTTGTTATTGGCGTATTGATTCGGTGCTGGAACCCAAAGATAATAGATTATGGCGCCAATTGAGACAATCATGAATAATGCCAAGAACACTGTTCTAATTAATGATGACGATTTTGCGAGGTCTGCCTGGCCGTCTGTGACAATTGCCCGTATGTCATGCATCAAGTTGTTTATTTCCTGTTTTTTGTTGTATGCTGTAAGGTAGTCGCCTGTTGAGATTGCTTCAAGCGCCTCTGCATGCAGCTTTTTTACGGTGTCCAATTTTGTTTTTGCTGTGGTTGTATTTGAATTGCCCAGCTTTTTCATGAGTATTTCAATATCTTTTTCTGTTTCTGTTATTTCTATTGTAAGCATGTTTAATGAGCTGTTTATGAGCCTCTGTTCCTTTTCACCCGGGGTTACCTGAAGCGTCATATTTTTTTCCTGTGTTTTTTCAGCTGACACTATCTTGATTTTTATTGTGTGGGCTTTAATACTTTCTGTTTCCGGAACATTTATCTGTACGGTGCTTTTGTTTTGTTCATCAACGGCGAGGGTTTCTTTAAATTCGGTCATTGAGTACCAGCTTTCCCATGTAATCGTTTCAGGGGCTATAATGCTTGCGGTAATGTTTGTCAGGTTTTTGTATCCTGTGTTTTTTACGGTGAATTCAAAAGATTTTGATGTTCCCTGTTCAACAAAAAAGGGGTCCGGGTTTTCGTTTATGTCAATCTTGTATGCACTTATGCATTGGTGGTCTACAATTACGCCGTCATCACATGATATTGCGGTACACACACTATTTGAGCAGTAGTCTCCGGATGAGCAGTCTGAATTTTGGGTACATGTCTCTTCATTTGATGAGGATGTTGTGTCTGATGTGCTGTCGTCGTCGTCATCACTGCCTGAAGTTGTTGTGGCGTTTGATGCTACTGAAAAAGATTTGTCTTGTGGCTGAACATCGGCGGTAATGGTTGTAAATGTCCTGTCATGTAATTCGCAGTCTGAAAGTGACCCGTCAAGTGCGTAATACCATGTTCCGGTCTGAAAATTTACTTTATCTTCGTCAGAGTTGCTTGAGGTATAATCAAATTCATGAGAGAATGCATTGTCTGTTACTGTGACGGTCTTGTTTCGGCTGTATGCTCCTTTATATACCTTGATATTTACTGTTCCTGAAGTGCATGATGATTTGTTTCCTTTGAAATACGCTTTTCCTGATATGGTTATGTCCTGACCGATTTTAGGATTTTCCGGTGTTATGTTTATGGGATCCGGCTCATAATAAATCCATGTAGAATAATATGTTCCAAAAGAGCTGTTTGTAATTTTAGCGGCGGCGGATGTATTTAATGGGCTTGACGCTGTTATGGCGAAATCAAGAGTGTAATCTTCCGGTGCCGGGAATACAAATGCTGCAACTCCGTTTGTGTCTGTTGTGCCTGTCTTTGTACCCGCACTTCCTGTAAGTGTTACATCGCCAAGGTATACTTTCCCCCCACTTGCATCAAGAACAGTTACGGTTATTGTAATATTTTCCTTGTTGTATTCGTATATGTTGTTTGTGTGGCCCGCTACGGTGACTGTTGTCTTGTTTGCATAATTGGATATGTAGAGTGTCTGTGTGTATGTTGCTGTGTTATTGAAAGCATCTGTTGCAATAATTGACAGCGTTTTTGTCCCCGGCGTCTCTCCTGTCCATGAGAAGCCTATTTCGTATACGCCGGAATTGTTTGTTGTGTCGGTTTCAAATGTTCCGCCATTTGTAAGATTGGCGTCTACAACCGCGTTGCCTACAGAGTTATTGTTTTGGTCTTTTAGAGTTCCTGAAATATTTATCATATCTGTTGTTGTAAAATAATTCCAATCAACTGCATCCGGGTTTGTATCCCATATCAATGTAACTTCGTTTTGGGTTCCGTTTCC
>JAUVEX010000072.1 GCA_030594585.1 archaeon
GGAAGTAATGGCATGCCCCAAATGCATGAATGAGTTAAAAGAGAAAAATATGTTTCTTGTATGCGCTAAATGCAAGCTCGCTTACCCTGTTTTAGACAGCGTTCCTGACATGCTTGTTGATGAGGCATGGGCGCTTGACAAGGCGGATAAAGCGGGATTTAAGCATGGGTTGAAATTGTAGATAATGGTTATTTATTGTTTACTCGTTTACCGATTTTTACTTTATTCTCGATGCCCTTAGCAGGGTTAACATGTATGTCTGAAGCATCAATAGATTCATATGTTCTAATTTCTGCGTCTGTATTGCCTACATTAGACTCCTGGTCTGCCGCTATTATTTTTGAGGTCTCTGCATTTAGAATAGTGGAACCCCCGGTAGCAACAATTCCCGGGTTTCTTTCTGTTGGGTCGCTGTGTTGTGTTGGAACGGCATTTTGACTATATTTAGATGCTGTGTGGATTGCATTTCTAATATGGCTCTGATTCTTAGCAATAACACCATTTTTTGCTTTTGCAGTTTCTATTGCGCTTGCATCAGATAGAATATAACCGTTATCTGCTTCAACATTCGCAGCAGTTGAGTCACCCAGGTAAACATTTCCCTTTTCGCTTTTTATTGAATGAATTCCTTCAGAATTCCCTACGGCTGTGTGGCTTTTTGCAGTTATATCCATGCTGGTACCATCAGCAATTACGATATTTCCCTTTACATGGCCATAATGCCCATTATCCACACCGATATTTTTATCACCAAAATCAATGATTTGGTCTCTAGCCTGAATTTCTTCACCCTTGTGGTTTTTGCCGTCATGACCCCATAGGTCGGTTATTTTGTGTAATTTTTTATTTTTTGACAGCTCATAGCCCGTACAATCTGCTACCTTATCCCCGTGTTTATTATACATATTTATTTCAGGTCTTATTGTAGGGGCCGCATCCCATTTAGATTCTTCATTACCTACTTCCTGACCTATTGTAAGTTTATCGGATATTATTTTACCCCATCCCCTTCCTGAATTATTGTCAGCATGTGCTGATCCTTCGGCTATTTGAGAGGCATATTCTTCTTTAACATTTGCATTTACTACATCTTTTAATGATGGTCCTTTTTCGATATTTTCGCCATATTCTCCGCTTTTGATTTGATCTGCAGCATATCTTTGTTGCTCGCCATGCAATCCACTTGCGTATGTTCCTGCTTGTATTGTGTTCTTGTTCGCCAGCGCAGTATCTATTCCCTCCTTCATGCTCGAGCTAAGATGGTATCTTTTACCACTCATCAACCCAATACTAAAAGAAGCAAGTGCTATTGCAATTACCGATAAACTAAATACCATTATTTCAATCATTTTATCCCCTCATATGAATAATATCGTATAACTTCTGTGTTTAAGCCATATAAATAAGTTTCTGTGGGGGTTTTGAGCACGGGTTGAAGCTTTGATTAATTATTCTTTCTTTTTTGCCGGTGCTTTATAGCTTACGGTGTTGTCTTCGTGCCGCGTAAGCCCTGCAGGCTTGTCTATTTTGTCTTCGGGTTCCGGCATAAAACCAGCACAACCACGACCCAAAGGCTCGTCATAAACATTTACGCTTGGTGGCTTTTCGCCAGTATTGGATGCCACATTGCCAACATTTGTGTCTTTCCCGAGCACAACTTCCTGGTTTCCAGCAATTATTGACTTGATATTTGACTGTCCCGCAACAGTTACTGTTGGGTTTTCTTCGGCATCTGTATAGAGTTCATCCATTGGGCTTCCAGATATTTTCTTTCTAAAATTACCACTTGCTTTAATTTCATCAATGTTCGCGTCTTTGGCCAATACATAACCACCGGCATGTACAGTATCGATGTTTGACTTGCCTGTTTTCTGCACATCCGGGCTATTTGTAAAACCAACACGAACCTGTCTTGTAGCAGTTATTGAACCTATTTTATTTTTTGGATTGTGGTCATGTAAACGAACATCCCCCCCATAACTTTCTATTTTTGCATTTTCTGGAAGTTGGGTGTCTACAATAAGTGCATCCCTATCAACACTTATTTTTGTTGGCTCGGTATCGCGCCCTTCGTGATATATATTTGTATTATCGAGGATGATGTCTTTTGCCTTAATATTGGGTGCGCCATGAATATTAGATGTTCTAATTTTAACGCTTTGGTCCTCAAAATCTATATCGCGCCCTCCAGTAGATAATGCAACGCCTTTTAAATTATGGTATCTTATTGAAGACGGCGCATCTGCATCCGAGCTTTTGGGGGAGCGGTATCCTTCTGCATGACCAATTCCCTTTAATCCTTTAGTAGTATCGGGTGTATTGTAAACAGATATATCTTTTTCTGACGGATTTTGGCCAACAATAATCTTTCCTATTTTTGCTACCCAACCATCGCCGAAACCACTTTTAGCATGCGCTTTTGCTTCATTTACTGTGGATGCGTATTTGGTTTCTTCAGTGGATTTATATTTACTATGTGTGATTCCTAAAGAAAATCCAATAAGAACTGAAGCTACAACTGAAAAAAACAAAACTAATGATTCAATCATCTTATCCCCCTCGTATGAGTAATATAGTATGTATTCTGTGTTTAAGTCATATAAATAAGTTTCTGTGGGGGTTTTAAACAAAAAATCCGGGAACAACAAACATTTAAAAAAACTATCTCTAGTAATTCTGTTATTGTAAATCATCATAAATTGTGTCGAGGTCGCTTAGCCTGGTAGAGCGCCGGTCTTGAAAACCGGTGGGGCAACCCACGGGAGTTCGAATCTCTCCCTCGACGCCACTACCTTTATAAAGTTAATCTATTGTATATACACTACAAAATACTGCATCTTGTGGTCGCGCGGAATTTTTCTTCGTGCATAAATCGTTTCCATTTGGTGTTTCTGTAATTTTTGTAAAAAAATTTTACTATTATGTGAAAAATATGGCTATGGATAAAGAAATAATACGGGTTATGGGTACTGACCTTGACGGAAACGCATCAGCAGCAATAGCATTGACTGCGGTACACGGTGTCAGCTACAACCTCTCAAGAGCTGTTCTTCATATTGGCGGATACGACCATAGGAAAAAGCTAAAAGAATTCAGCGAAACTGATTTTGAAAAATTGGAAAAAATAATCAAAAATCCTGTTGAATCCGGAATCCCTTCGTGGATGATAAACCGGCAGAAAGACTACAAAACAGGAAAGGATCTACACATCACAGGCTCTGACATAACAATGCAGCTTAGGGATGATGTAAACCGGTTAAGAAAAATACGCTCTTATAGAGGTATTAGGCATGAGCGCGGACTTCCGACAAGAGGCCAGAAAACAAAATCATCTTTCAGACATGGCGCAACTGTAGGCGTTTCCAGAAATAAAGACGCAAAAAAAGGAAAGTAAAGTGATTAATTATGGGCGATCCTAAAAAATCAAAAAAGGCATATGCACGACCAAACAGGCCGTGGGATAAGGATAGAATCGAGCAGGAAAAAGAGCTCATGAAAAAATACGGCCTTCGAAGAAAAAAAGAAATCTGGAAGGCGGAAACAATACTTTCTGATTACAGAAGACGAGCACGAGAGCTTATCGGAAACCATGATGACACTAAAGCAAGCATACTTCTAAACAAGCTTTGCTCAATTGGGCTTCTTGAAAAAAACACAACACTTGACGATGTGTTAGACCTTAAAGCAGAACAATACTTAGAAAGAAGGCTTCAGACAATCGCTGTAAAAAAAGAACTTGCAAACACACCCACGCAGGCAAGGCAGTTTATTGTCCACGGGCATATAAGCGTAAATAATCAAAAAATAACAACCCCTTCATATGTTGTAAAAATAGATGAAGAAAAAGACATTGCATTCGCTCAAAACTCCGGGCTTACAAAGACATTTATCTTGAAAAAGGACAAAACACAAGAAGCGCCAAAAGAAGTTCCGAAAAAAGAGGCGCCAAAAGAAGTAAAAGAAGAAGTTCAAAAAGATGCGGTGGAAGAACTAAAAGAAGTTGTTGAAAAAACAACAACTGTTGAAAAAGCAATAGATGCTGTTGATTAATGGTGAATAAAAATGAATGAAGACATACCGCAAAAAAAGAAATGGACCCCAAGATGGGGACTTGCAAACATATTCAGCAGTTTCAACAACACAATTGTTCATATAACAGACCTTACAGGTGCTGAAACAATAGCACGGGTCAGTTCAGGCATGATTACAGACAAAGGAAGGCTTCAGGGAACTGCATATCCTGCAATGCAGGCAGCAAAAAGAGCAGCAGAAGAAGCAAGAGAAAAAGGAATAACGGCCGTTCATGTTCGCGTTAAAGCTCCCGGAGGGCACAAGTCAAAAACCCCGGGACAAGGAGCTCAGCCGGCAATCCGTGCACTTATACAGGGCGGCTTAAGGCTTGGAAACATAGAAGATATTACACCAATACCTCATGACAAAACAAGAAAGGCTGGCGGAAGAAGAGGCAGGAGGATTTAATCCATGAAAGTTAAAATGCTTGAAAAAAAGGACAATAAAGTAAAGCTTGAGATTACCGGAACAACACCTGCATTCACAAACATGATTCGAAGAACAATATTGCAACATGTAAATATACCTGCAATAGATTCAATTGATGTTATCAAAAATACATCCTCTGTATATAATGAATCTTTGGCACACCGAATAGGTCTTGTGCCTCTGACATACAAAAGCGGAATGTCAACCAAAGAAGACTGCAAATGCAAAAATAAAGGTTGCACAATGTGTGAAGTAAAAATGGTTCTTGTAAAAAAAGGGCCTGCGACAGTTTACGCAAAAGACATAAAATCAACAGATAAAGATCTGAAGCCTTCAAACGGGGATGCAATACTATTGAAACTTTACGAAAATCAGGAAATAAATCTTGAAGCAACAGCAGTTGTAAAAACCGGTGCAGACCATGCAAACTGGCAGCCCGCTATTATCGGATACCAATACTTTCCAAC
>JAUVEX010000022.1 GCA_030594585.1 archaeon
CGGTGTATATTTTGAAACAAGGCACAAAAGTATATAACGCCTGAAAACCATTAATTATTTATGAGAAAAGCAGTCTCACCTCTAATCGCAATTGTTCTTCTGATAGTATTCACCGTAGCCATAAGCACTTTGATTGTTTCATGGATGTTTGAGTATACTAAAACGACAACTGATGCTGCAAGTTTAGGGACCACAGGCAGGCAGGGGGTTGTTTCGTGTGCAAACCAGATAATCGATATTTCAAATGTCAGAATCGGCGGTGCAGCAACCCTTGACAATAACCTTACAAACGGGGCAACAACGCAGGACACGACATATTCTCTTTTCGGCTTCAGGAATGATTCATATTCTATTGGCATAAACACTTCTGCAACGCTTTCTTCTTCCACCATGTCTTTGACAGGAATCGAAAATACGGGGTGGGGGGAGGACATAAGGATTTCAGAGAGTTCTGGAGATACTTACGATCCCTCAGTAGCTATCGATTCGCAGGGCAATATACACATTACTTGGGATGACGACAGGAGTGGAGGCTGGGAGATATACTACAAGAAACTCAACAACACCGGGTTTGACCTCACAGGAGAGGTAAGAGTCACAAACACAGAGGTATTCGACAGTTCTGAATTTCCTTCAGTTGCAGCAGACCCGCAAGGCAACGCCCATATTGCATGGAATGATGACCGGGATGCAAATTACGAGATATACTACAAGAAACTCAACAACTCCGGGGACAACCTTACAGGAGACATAAGGGTCACAAATAATGGCGGAACATCATGGCTTCCTTCAGTTGCAACAGACCCGCAGGGCAATGTCCACATTATATGGGGTGATAATCGGGATGCAAATGAAGAGATATACTACAAGAAGCTCAACAACTCCGGGGACAACCTTACAGCAGACATAAGGGTCACAAACGCTGCCGGAAGATCATGGATTTCTTCAGTTGCAACAGACCCGCAGGGTAATGTCCACATCACATGGGAGGACAACAGGGATGGAAACTGGGAGATATACTACAAGAAGCTCAACAACTCCGGGGACAACCTTACAGCAGACATAAGGGTCACAAACGCTGCCGGCGGATCTTTTAAACCATCAATTGCTGTTAATTCTTCACTTAAGATTCACATTGTATGGAGTGATGAGAGGAACGGAGATAGTGAACTCTATTACAAGAAGTTAAACAACAGCGGCGCCAACCTTACAGGCGATATACAGCTTACAAACACGGCTGGCTCGTGGGAGCCATCACTTGTTGTTGATTCTCAAGATAATATACATATTGCATGGAATGACTATAGACACGGAAATGAGGAGATGTATTACAAGAGATACGGTCCTGCGTACCCTGAAAACATAACTCTTGATGTAAACGCAGACGGCTCGCCCGACTGGACATATTCAGGAACGCTTACAGGTATGGCCACAACAAGCAATCTGGCGAGCATGCTTAATTCCTTCGGCTCAACGCCTGCTGTCCTTAATTTCACATCAGACACGCAAGGGATAATACAGATATCAAACATAAGCTTCATTTACCCATCAAGCCGGGGCACAACATTCGCACTTGTATCAAACACAGGGCTTGAGAGCACAACAATAAGGAAAATATGGGTAAGTTCCGATACGGGGACAATATGCGAGTTTACGCCATCAACTTACGACCTTGAAGTCGGGGATTTGGTGTCAGTTTCTAATGCAACCTGCGCTATAACATGCGATACTTTTGTTGCAGTTAGGGCAACCACCACCTGCGGTTCATCGGCCGAGTTTAAAGGGACTCCGCAGGGTTGTTGAAACAACTATATAATTCTAACCAGCATAAATATTCTTATGAATTTCAATGCAGATACATTTCGCGCACTTTCATCACCAACGCGACTTAAAATAATAAAGAGCCTAAAGGCAAGAAGAAAGACACAGACAGAGCTCTCAGATGAGCTTAACATGCATGTCTCAACTGTAAAAGAGCATTTGGATAAGCTTGAAAATGCAGGCCTTGTATCCATAAATGATGAAGGGTATAAGTGGAAATATTACTCGCTTACAACTTCTGCAGAAAAGCTTATGTTCTCAACAGAGATAAGCATAGTTCTTCCTGTAAGTGTCTTATTTATGGTGGCCGGTATGGCGCGGTTGAATGCAATAAGAATGTTTTCAAATGTATCCAATAGTATCCAGAAAAGCGACCAGGCATTGCCTGCGATGTCTGAATCAGTGTTATTAGAAACACCAAAAGAAGTTTTAACTGTACCGGCGCCGGATTATATTGCTTATGCAATTGTTGCGGTTGGTGTTCTTCTTTTTGCTTATGCAATATATCGGTTAATCAAGCGCCGTTAATGCCTGTATATGCCCTGATTTCCTCTCGCTTGATATAAACTCCTGCGACAATCAGTATTATAAGCACAATTATCCAATTTGAAGGATCAGAGAGTATGCCGAAAAATAGGCCTGTCGGAGTCCCTTCAACAACATTCACTTTCTTTGATAGCTCATCCTGGCTGCCTGCAAGTGCTGCAATAATTGTTATGTTGTTTTCCCCTGTTTTGTTGAATGCATAGTTGAAGCTTATTGTATCTTTATTCACAATGCGCGTTGTTTTTTTCTCAATAAGCTTGCCATTGACAAATAGCGTTGCATCAACGCTTCCGGGAGCATCTGTATGTATCTCAGCACCTATTGTGGTGTTTTTGTTTACGATTATGAGATGTTCTGTTTTTATTTCCTTAATATCTATTTTTGCCTTAAGCGTGAATGTCCTTGTCTTTGTAAGTGCTGTGTTGTTTATCTTTATTTTTATCTTGTGGATTCCTGCATCTAATGTTCCTGCAAATAAAATGCTGAAGCAGTATTCGCCATCAAGTTCCTTTTCTGCCACAAGCACATCATCAATATAAAGAAGCACATTGTTTTCTGCTGTCAGGTTTTCAGCGTTTGCAAGGCATCCGGTAACTACAACAGGTTCTCCGGCATTTACAATTGAAGGCAGCTCTATTGATGCGAACTCAAGCGTTTTTGGTGTTTCGTTTGTTTCGTTTGGAACAATGATGGTAGCTCCACCGCCATAGTATCCGCGTGAGCTTCCACCCCCGCCTCCACAGTTTACAGTACAGTATGGGCTGTTAGGGTCAAGAGGGTTCCAGCCATTTGCGATTTCTGTTCCATCGTCTATGCCGTCGCCGTCAGTGTCTGCATTATTCGGGTCAGTTCTATATGGGTTTTCAAGATACTCATAAAGATTTGTAAGCCCATCACCATCATTGTCAAGAGCAGCATCTTTAGGGTCAACGGGGTTCAATTCATTGTCAATTTCCCATCCGTCAGGCATTCCGTCGCCGTCTGTATCATTGTTGTTCGGGTCGGTTCCAAGGACATATTCTTCATAATTGTTAAGCCCATCATTATCAGGGTCTTCAAGGTCGTCTGTTATTCCGTCGTTGTCTGTATCATTGTTTTCCGGGTCAAGAAGATTATCACTCTGGTTGTAGTAGTTTTCCCAGTCTGTCGGAAGCCTGTCGCCGTCAGGGTCATTTGACTCATTGCCTATAAGTGTCGTGGCATCTGCCTCATTAGATGCAATGCTCGCATTGCCGACATAATCAACTGCCTTTATAACAAAATAGTATGTAGTGTTTTCTTCAAGCCCTGCCATGTTTGCAATGTTTATTTCAGGTTCTGTAACCATAAGGGGCATTGCAGTAAAATTATAGGTTCCCGACAATACGCTTCTGTAAATTTCGTAGTGTTCAATA
This sequence comes from archaeon, assembly GCA_030594585.1. Taxonomy (GTDB): domain Archaea; phylum EX4484-52; class EX4484-52; order EX4484-52; family B79-G9; genus GLR112. The sequence goes on from JAUVEX010000022.1 coordinate 3,762, forward strand.
TCATCTGATGTAGATAATACCCAGCTAAGCCGTATTGTTTCATTATCAAGAGCGATTGCAACAAGGCCTGTTGGCGGCTCCGGCGCAATGTTATCATCAACAACTGTGTATTCAGCACTTGTATCCATTGCCGTATTGCCTGACGGGTCCTGCGCTAAAATAGTTACAAAATGCGTTCCTAAAGTCTGGTTCGGCATAATATCTCCTTCCCAGATGCCTGCACCCATATTTGAAAGCAAAATACCGTCAGCATATACGGTTAGGAGTCCTGAATTATCTGTTGCAGTTACCAGTACGCGAAGGCTTTGAGTTTTTGTGACAACCGTGTCATTCAAGACAACGCTGTTTATGACAGGCGCTTCTGTGTCTGCAAGGACAGCTACATTAAAGCTTGAGCTTCCGATAATAAATCCTTCTGTATCATATGCATGTATCAGAACAGTGTAATTGCCAACAGTGTTGCCTGCTGTCGTCCAGTCAAATGTTTTTGTTTCATTGACATCGAAATTGCCAGGTGTGTTGTTATAGGCAACTTCAATGCCTGTAGAATATGTTAAATTTATTACAGGATTTTCTGCCATAAGGTCTCCTGTATTTGTGATTGTTACGCTGTTTGCAACAGTTTGCCCAAGAAGCATTGTAATGTCATCAACATTGAATGTAAGCTGGGGTTCGTGTGTTTCAGGGACATCAAGTATATTTACATATATGGTGTCAGACGCGCTGTTTGTCTCGTTGTCTTCTACAAGAAGGTCAATTGCATGAAGCCCCGGAAGTGTCCCGTTGACATACCAGGTAAGGTTTAAAGGTGCTGTTCCATTTACAGTTGGCTCAATTGAATCTATATTTTCAGTAATTTCCCGCAAGGCACTGTCGGTAAAATTAAGACCCTCTTCAAGGGATATTGTGACATTAACATCAGAGCTTGTCTCGTTTCCGGTGTTGTATATAATTGCCCTTACTTCAAATGACCGGAAAAGCGATATTTCTGTTGGCGCTATTGCAGAGACACTTAGGTCTATTCTTATAGGTGTTTGGCGTACATTAATTTCCTTTGTTTTTGTAATCCCGTCAACAGTGACGCTTATTATGCCAGTGCCTGCATTTGTTCCTTCAATTGTGAATGGTATCCATGTTGCGTCCTGCTCAGTTGTGTTTGCTTCAATGAAAACATCAGAAACAATAGGATATGATATAACACTTACGTATCCATCACCCGCAATTGTTACATTTGTTGTGCCGTCTTCAGCCCCTGTATTGTAGATTCCCACAAGAACTTCTGTTGTATCCCCTTTTGTAAGGTTATCAGGTGCTGCAATTCTGAAGTCAAATATCGGGGCAGTATACACAGTGACATCAACTGTGGCATTCGCGGTTTTTGTGTTGTTGTAAAGCGCATTTAGGCTTATCTGATAGTTGCCCCACATAGGCGCGTATATGTCCCAGGTGAACTCTTCTTCTGAAAGCGTGGAGATGTTTATGTCCTGCACAAACTCGCCGTTAGGTTCAAGCCCTTCGGGGACTGTAAGCGTCAAAGTGCCGACAGCAGCAGAGCCACCCGTGTTTTTAAGTGTTGCTGTAAGCGTGAAATTGCCTCCCTGTTCAAGCGCTATTGCAGGTGTTGTTTCAATTGAAAGTATAGGATTAGGGTTTATGGTGATTTCAGCTGTTGTTGTATTGGAGGATGTTGCGCCATTGTTGTCTGTTGCTGAAAATACAACTGTGTATGTTCCTGTTTCTGTGTATGTGTATTCTGGATTCTGCTCTATGCTGTCAGTTGTGCCATCATTGTCAAAGTCCCAGCCATAAGATACAATAGTGCCGTCAACATCTGTTGCTGTTCCTGTGAAATAAACAGGCTCATCTATGTATCCTGCATAAGGACCGTTAGCATCAACAACCGGGGGGTCATTTATGGATATGACTGTAATAGTCACAGTCGCAGTATTGCTGTCAGAAGTCCCGTCATTGGCTTTGAATGTAAAAGAGTCAGGGCCAAAGTAGTTCTCATCAGGGGTGTATGTCAGGTTTGGTGCGGTTCCTGAAAGAGTGCCGTGCGAAGACCCGGATACAATTGCATAAGTAAGCGAATCCAAATCAACATCGGATGCTGCAAGTGTTATTGCAACAGCAGTATCTTCATTGGTTGCCACACTATCATTATCTGCAACAGGAGCATCGTTTACTGCATTTACAGTTACAGACACTGTTGCCGTATTGCTGTCTAAATCCCCGTCATTAGCTTTGAATGTGAATGAATCAGGGCCGTTGTAGTCTGCATCAGGAGTGTATGTTGCAATGTTGCCTGCTATTGTTACAGCACCGTTTGATGGTCCTGAAAATAAAGCATAGGTAAGTGAATCTAAGTCAATATCTGTTGCTAAAAGAGTTATATCAATAGGAGTGTCCTCATCTGTTGTTGCATTTACATCATAGGCTACAGGAGCATTATTTACAGATGTTACTGTAACTGTTATGTCCTGCGTATCTGAAAGCCCGTGGGAATCCATAAGCGTTAGTGTTACAATATCAGAACCATGCGCGTTGGTAACAGGTGTTACTGTAAGAACATCATCAGCGTCAATTGATGCTGTGAAAAGGGCAGTATTAACACCGCTTATGGACCATGTAAGTTCTGCATCTGTATTGTCAACATCGTTTTCGTTTGCTGTCAGGTCAACTGTTTTTACGGTATCTTCAAGAGTTGTGATATCAGATACTGTAGGGCTTATGTAAGGGGCATCATTTACAGCATTCACAGTTACAACAACATCGTCAGAGCCGAAAAGCCCTCCTTCATCTGTCGCAGTGAATGTTATTGTCTCAGCGCCGTTCCAGTCGGAGGATGCGCCAAATGTAACTTTCCTGTCTGATTCAATTATAACGGACACTTCTGTATTTCCCGTGTATGTCCAGATTATGTCGGCATCTACGGTCTCAACATCGCTTACATACACATCAAGAGACCATGTTGTTATGTGTGTTGTGTCTTCATTAAAGGATACATCAGGTATGTCAGATACAACAAGAGGGTCATTTACCGGATTCACAGCAATAGTCACAGTTGCCGCAGTGCTGTTGACTGTCCCGTCATTTGCATTGAATGTGAATGAATCAGCGCCGTTATAGTTTTCATTCGGAGTATAGGTTGCAACATTTCCTGCAGTGCTTATGCTTCCGTGCGCCGGCAAAGAGACAATGTTATATGTCAATGAATCGCCGTCAACATCTGATGCTAAAAGTGTTATGTCAACAGGAGTGTCCTCATCTGTTGCGGCGCTTGTGCCTGATGCAACTGGCGCATCGTTTACTGGCGCAATTGTAATTGTTATCTCTTGAGTGTCTGTCAGGCTGCCGTCTGTAAGCGTTAAAGTAACTGTATCTGCGCCATTCATATTAGTAACAGGTGTTACTGTAAGAACATCATCAGCGTCAATTGATGCCGTGAATAGTGTTGTGTCAACACCGCTTATGGACCATGTGAGCTGTGCATTTGTATTGTCAACATCGTTTTCATTTGCTGTCAGGTCAACTGTTTTCACGGTGTCTTCAAGTGTTGTAACATCTGATACTGCAGGGCTTATGTAAGGAGCATCATTTACTGCATTTACTGTAATAGTTACCGTTGCATTATTGCTGTAAAATTCTCCATCATATGCCCTGAAAGTAAAAGAGTCAGCACCGTTATAGTCTGCATTCGGTGTGTATGTTGTATTGTTGCCACTGATTGTTGCAGTTCCATGTGACGGTTCAGAAACAATGAAGTATGTAAGCAGGTCTTCATCAACATCTGTTGCATTAAGGATTATGCTTGCCGGTGTGTCTTCATCAGTTGTGATGCTGCTATTAAACGCAATCGGAGGTATGTTTATTGAAATAACTGTTATTGTGCCTGTTACATTGTTGTTTAACTCATTCTGGTCGCCGGCAAGTTCTGCTGAAATAAGGAGTGCGTGCGTTCCTGTTGTTGCAGTCCAGCTAAAGTGTACAGGAATGGTTTCATCAGCATCAATATCATATGTTTTGGTTTCAACAGGCGCGCCGTCAACATAGAATATTACATCAACATTTGTTTCATCATTCAGACCAAAATTTTCAAGAGTTGCGGTAATATCAATAATATCGTCAGTCAGTGCACTTGAAGGAGCACTAAAGCCTGAAAGCCCTACATCGTGCGCGTATTTGATTTCAAACATGAAACTGTCTGAGAAATTATGCTGTATTTCAGTCACGGATAAATATGCATTGAATGTTCCTGTCTGTGTTGCATTTATTGTCCATGAGGCAATCTTTGTTTCATCAACAGCAATGTCATCAAGACTGACCGGGTTTGCCGTAATCAGGTTCAATCCATCAATGCCTGAAATAAGGGCGCTTGTGTTTAATGATGTGTCGGTTCCTATGTTTTTGATATCTGCATTTATGTCAAACAATGTTCCGTATTCAATAAGTGTGGAACCTGTGACATTTATATCCAGATACGGCTGTACAGGTTCCGGAAGATTCAGAATGTTTACCATCATGCTGTCAGATGCGTTGTACTGCGGTGAGGCCATGCTTATGACGCTCATGTTTATCTGTTTTAAGCCGGATGTTGTGCTGTTTATAATCCATTCTCTTTTAACAGGCGGCGTGCCATTGACAGTCGGCGCTATATGGTCTATTAGATAAGGATTTGTGCTTGTTGTTGAAAGCCCGTCATCAAGAGATACTGTTGCTGTGACCCAATCTGCTGTAGCTTCTCCGGTGTTGTAAATAACAGCAGTTACAAGGAACGACCGTCCAAGAGACATGTTGAAAGGTCCGATTGCGCTTACAGAGAGGTCAATATAAAGATGATTTTCTTTTATTGTTATTTGCTTTTCCTGAGTTACGCCGTTGACAGTCACATATATTGTTCCTGTTCCAGCAGTGTTTCCTTCAACATAGAACTCGACCCATGTTGCGTTCTGTTCTGTTGCATTTGCATCAACAACAGGGATGACAATAGAATCCGCGCCGTCTACATCCAGGTTGGATGATGTTGTTATACTTACAGGGACATCTGCGCCGTCGACAACACCCCGGTTGTATATTCCGACTGCCACCTGTACGGTATCACCAATTACGACACTATCCGGTGCGGCTATCCGGAATTCATAAATAGGCACTGGCTTTGACTGTACATATACATGCGCAATCTCTTGTTTTTCGTTGTAATCAACAACAATGTCTATTATGTAGTCGCCCCACCAGCTTGCTTCAATATCCCATGAGAAATCCTGTGCTGTGCCGTTGGGTATTGCTATTGTTTCGTTTAGGCTGCCGTTTAAAAGTGTAAGTCTTTCAGGAATAGTTATTGTGATGTTTCCTGAGGCTTCAGAGTATCCATAGTTCTCCAAAGTTGCGGTGAGTGTGAATGTATCTTCCTGTTCTACAGTCACATTGTCAACATAAATTGTGATGTACGGCTGGGTGTCTATTGTAAATGTTGTGTTTGCAGATTCGGTGTTCTTGTTTTCGGATATATCCATGCATCGAACATAGTATGTGTATGCGCCGTCCGCAAGAGTCAATGCTTGTGTGTGCGCTGTTCCGCCAGTTGTCGTAAATGTGTTTGCCATTGAGTCATAATTAGTGTCTATTGTATCGTATTTGCAGGTTGCGGGTTCATTTGTTGCTGCCTGAAGATTGATTGTGTTTGTATGCAGTTCTCCTGAGGGCAAAAGAGAAAGTATTTCAGGGGCAGTTACATCAATTATAGTCAATGTTAAAGTGTCTGATGCGGTTAGTGTTCCATCACTTGCAGTAAATGAAATATCTTCATTACCCACCCATCCGGAAAATGCCGTTATTGTCACTATATGCGTGACCGGGTCAATAGCAACATTCGCGCGAACCGGCGTTGTTGATACATAAGCCAAAGAGTCCCCGTCCACATCGCTGAAGTGGTCATCAAGATCTATTGATGAGTTGCTTTCCCCTTCTGCAAGAGTCATGTCCGGCAAAGGTGTAGAAACATAAGGGGCGTCGTTTACTGAATTGATGGTTATTCCAAAATTATCTGTATCTATAAGGCCGCCTTCATCTGTGACCTGTATGGTCACAATGGACACGCCGTACCAGTTTGCAGTAGGATAAATATCTATGTTGTGCTCTGAGTCAATTGTCACATTGGCATCAGGGTCTGATGAGACAATTTCGTATATCAGGTCTGAAACAGCGGTTCTGGAATCATTGGAATATGTCTCAAGGTTAAATGCGTTTTCAATAAACCCGTCTTCATCAAGAATCTGGTCAGGCAATCCCGATATTGTTGGCGCGATGTTTGGCTCAGGAGTTATCTCAATTGTTATATTCTGTTCGTCTGTTCCGCTGTTAGAATCTGTAAGTGTGAGTGTGGTAACATCTGTTCCTACCTGATTTGTTTTGGGGGTTATTGTAAGCAGGTCATTTGAATCTATTGTTGCTGTGTATAATGTATCATCAATATCAGAAATGCTCCAGCTTAGCAATGCGTCTGTCTTGTCTTCTACATCGTATTCAAATGGTGTTAAGTCAAGAGTATAAACTGTGTTTTCCATTATTGCAATCGGTGTCGGGACACCCGTTATTGTAGGATGGTCATTTATGGAATTTACAGTTATTGTAAATGATTTTGAGTCTGTCAATCCTTCAGGGTCTTCAACCTCTATAGTCACAACAGATGTGCCATACCAGTTTACCCCCGGTTGTATATCTATATTGTCATTAGAGTCAATTGAAACACCAATATCAGGATTTGTGTTTCCTGTTATGCTGTAAACAAGTCCGCTGTCCGGTGTTTCTATGTCGCTTGCGTATGTATTGAGATTGAAAGCGTCAAAAATATGATTGTCTTCATCAAGATTCTGGTCAGGAAGGACAGCTAATTCCGGAGGCATGTTTAAATGGGTTATGTCTACTCTCATTGTATCGGAATCGCTCAATCCTTTAGGGTCCGTTGCAGTAAATGTTATGTCTTCGTATC
>JAUVEX010000075.1 GCA_030594585.1 archaeon
TAAACCGTGTTGTTTCCTGTGGTTAGGTTCGCCTTTATCCATACGCTTGCATTGTCCTGCGAGTAATTGGCTTCAACCCAATACGGCAATTCTGTCTGCGTTCCTGTTGTGTCGTTGAAATATGTAAACCGCAAATCCTTGAAAGTATCATTCATACCAGTTGCCCACGAAACAGTGTAATTAAACTGGTAGTCTGTCAAATCTGTTGTTGTGTTTACAATTATTGCTTTTCGTTTCGTCCACGATTTATTCCACCATGCATCCCGCGTGTCCTGTATGTAAACGGGCTTTTTGTATGCCCATTCTGCATAAGGGCTCGATGATGACGGGCTCACCCACGCGCTTAAAGTAATAGCATCAGTCATATCAAGTGTTGCATCATCAGGCACAGCAACATAATCATCCCCGTCAAACTGCAAAGCTTGGCTGAATTTGCCGGTTGCGTTATAGACAGCGCCACTCACAGCCCCGTCATTGTCATTCGCAGTAGAATCCAAAGCATTGCCATCAAAATGCCACCAGCCGGCAAGGCCGTTGATGCCCGAAGATGAACTGCGGCCGGTAAATGTGATTGTGGGCGTTCCGGCAATTGAAGTCCGGTTAAAGTAATTGACAGTTCCCGAAACAACAGAATTATTCGCTGCAACAGGTGTGTTCTTCAACTCAACATTAGAAATTTCAACAATAGAATTAGCGCAGTATGTGATTCCTTTCTCACCGGTTGCCGATTCTGTTGCAGCATCGGTTGTCGCCTTTGTGTAATCAAACATCCATGAAACAATCAAAGTGCTTATAGCCACAGTAAAAACTATCAGAAGAACAACGACAATAAGGGCTGATACTCCTTTCTTAGTGGATAATACCGAATGCATGAATGATATTGGTTTAAGGGACTATTTATATTTTTTAGCTATGGGTGTGCTTAAAAGAGTAGTCATTCCACATTGCTTTTGATATTCCCATGTGTTGCGCCAAGAAGCTCGTCTAAAAGTGTTGGAACTAGCCCAGCGGGAAGTGTTACAAACCCAATCCAGTTTGCGCCAGCCCATGTTTCTTTTGTTATTTTTCCTTTTTTTTCAATCAGGTATCTTACTTTTCCTGCGTATTCAACAGGAATTGAAAGCTCTATGGTCTTTTCTTCAATTGAAAGCGGGAGAATTGCTTTTAGTTTAGGCAGCAGGTCTTTTAGCTGCTGTTCTGACGGAATGAATGGGTCTATTTTTAGTTTTAGCTGTTCAAGCGCGAATTCAACCCTTTGCGGTGGGTGGGGTTTTCCGGTTCTGGGATCAACTGCGCGAAATGCGATAAAGGATATAATTTGGCGCTTTTTTCTTTCTGTCATCTCTTTTCTTTGCTCGACTGTAAGCTGTATTTCGCCGGTATCAAGAATTTTTTTTGCAATGGTTATGAAATCCGTTGTTCCAAAAATAGAGGTAAGTGTTGAATCATCATGCTTTTCAATTTTGCCTTCAAGATTTTTCATCGGAAGGCCTTCATCTACCCGCTTTAAGTTTCTTATGTTGCTGAATATACCATCGGTTATTATCATTTCATGAACGGCATCATCTGAACGATTCCCTTGCTTGTAGCTCTCTATTTTTTCAGAATCAACAATGATTTCAAATGTTTTGCCGGATTTTGCAAGACGGGCGATAACTTCTTTAGACATACCCTTACTTAAGAAACTAGAATATAAAAAGTTAGGCCGCAACCGGCCAAAGAATTGGATTATATTTTAAGAGCCAGTTTTTTTAGCTCATCCTGCGAAAGCACACGATAGCCTTTTTTGTCAATGACTGCAAAAACGAGTGTTTTTGAGTTTACTTTCTCGTCTTTCTTAAGGCCGTCAACTGCAAGCTGTGCTGCCTGTTTTTCAGTCATGCTCTCTTTGTATTCTTTTTCAAAAAAGTCATTTATTTTATCTGCTGATTTTCCAATGGCTCTTGCTTTGCAGTTAAGAAGTATTCCCGAAGGGTCTGTCTCAAAAAGGCTTGGCTCGTTGTTCATGCCGCCGACAAGAAATGATACGCCGTAAGGCCTAACCCCTGCGTATTGCGTGTATAGCTGCTGCCTGTCTGCAAAAAATCTTGCAAGGGAAGGTACTGATATTGGCTCATCATAAATCATCTTGTTTTGCTGCGCTTTTACTCTGGCTGAGTCAACAAGTATTCTTGCATCTGCCACAAGGCCGGATGCTGCTGATGCCATGTGCTTGTCAATCTGGAATATTTTATCTCCCGGGCTTACAAGCTTTGATTCTCTTTTTTGGACTGCAAAAAGAACTCCGTCGGCGTAAGTCACACCAACTGCTGTTGCTCCCCTTTTTACTGCTTCGCGAGCATATTCTACCTGAAACAGCCTCCCATCCGGCGAAAAAACAACAATCGCCCTGTCGTACCCCATACTTTCCGGCATCATTTCCATACTATAATCACCTTATTTTTAATTGTGTTTTTAATTAATCATCAAGCACAATGCTTAAAAAAATCTGTGTATTAGATTTTATAAAAGGATTATATAAAAGGTTTGGATTTGTTCTTATATTATTCGACCGAGCAAGTTTAGTTTCGGATATCTTTTTTAAAAGTTAGCATCCGTAAAGTATGCAGGTGATAGAATATGAAGAGATTTTTTTTAAGCCACGAAGGTGGTATAAATGCCTGAATCAAAGGTACCATATAAAAGAGGTTGGGGAACCGGAACCGGCAGAGGGCATCAGGCAACTGTTGACTGCGCTTTTTGCGGACGAAAAGTCCCGCGATACAAAACCTTTATAACATATAGCGGTTTTAGGATAACAGACCCGGCATTAAGAAAAGAGCTGGACCAAAACAATGACCAACGCAGCATAAGCGGAAGCTCAAACAAAATGTATACCTGTCCTGCATGCGCAAGGTCAAGAGGAATAGTACAGCGAAGAGATTCCGACGGGCAAAGGCAATTCGGGCCGAAGAAAAGAAGGAGTAAATAAGATGAATGCTATTGCTAAACTGCTTATCGGTTTTGTGCTGATAGTTGCAGGAATTTACTGGTATTTAGCACCCGAAACACTCGGTCCCAATATGGATGCTCTTGTAACTCTTATCAGGGGAACTCTTGGCGGATTTTTGGCATTTTTAGGCCTAATATTTGTTCTTGTCGGAAAAGAAGAGACGGCTCTTGATAAAGAAGAATGCGAGAAGGACTAAATTCTTAAATCTTAAAAGGTGCGCTATCGCAGCACCTGTTTTTCTTTTAATATAATTTCTTTTAAATTTAGTTCTTCAAATAACTGACATGGTCCAGAATGTTTTGGCGACGACAAATACGGATTCTTTTGGCTCAAACCTTTGCATCAAATGCAGGGGCAGGGGCTTTTGCGGGAAGCCTAAATGCGTTTATCTTGAAAAGATGAAATCTGTTGAGCCTGTTGTAAAAAAAATAGGCAAAGAATTTTTTGGCGCATCACCTCCGAGTGTTTTTGTCGGGCGCGTTGGCTATCCGAATGTGTTTGCAGGAACGCTGGCGCCTGTCAGCGAAGGAGATACAAGCAAATACGATGCGCCAATGATGTGGCATAAAGGCAATTGGGACATAGAAAAAGTTCTTTCGCACAGGATGGCGCTTGTAAACTCAAGAACAAAAACAAATGTGAAAAAAACACCAAATACATTGGATACACTTAAGGAAATAGCGATGTCTAAAAAAAGCGTTGATATTGAAGCGCATTATTCAAAACCAATACACACAAGCATACAATTTGGGGGTATTGCCGCACCAAGCGGGCCTTGCGCAACTATTGAGACATTAAAGCTTACAGAAAATCCAAACACCTCAAAAAAAATAGAGTATGTGGTATCGGGCACGGATTTCAAGGCAAATGATGCCATTAAATACCTTTATCGTAAAAAAACAGATGAAGGAGACATAATGAAGCTTCTTTCAATAGGCATTCTTGGTGAAAAAACGCAAAGAAAGCTTGTGCCGACCCGATGGGCGATAACTGCTGTTGACGATTCATTGGGCAAAAACCTAATTGAAAAAATAAAGCACTATCCAATTATTGGTTCACCGGTTCTTTTTCGCTCCCAGTATATTGGTAATTTCTTCAATATTCTTCTCTTGCCGCGCGCATGGTCTTATGAGCTTATAGAGATGTGGCACCCACAGTCTGTCTGGACTGGGGGCAATAATGTTTCTATTGGTGTTGATTTTGAGAACTATTTCGGAAGAAAAACATATGCCTCAAACACCCACGGCGCATACTATGCTGCAAGGCTTGCAGCACTGGAATATCTTGAAAAGATAAAAAAACAGGCATCTGTCCTGATTGTCCGTGAGATTGTGCCTGATTACTGGGCGCCTTTGGGGGTCTGGGTAATACGGGAAGCCGTAAGGGGCGCATTTAAGGAAAAAGCAGTGGCTTTAGAAAACAAAAATGCCGTAAATATCATTGAAAATAATCTTGTGTGCAAAAAAAGCGGATGGCAGGATATGTCAAATATTCTAAACAATATTCTAAAACAGAAAAGCATTAATGATTTTTAAAAAGAATCAAAGAAGCGATTTTCTCTTGAAATAAATATGCGCAAGCATTATACCCAGAATCATAAGAAAAAATGCAAATGGATAACCATATGGCGATGACAATTCAGGCATATG
>JAUVEX010000052.1 GCA_030594585.1 archaeon
TGTGGCTTTTGCTTGGAATTTTAAGTTACCTGTCTTTTGCAATTTCTACAACAATTGATAAAGACATGATGAACCGGCACTACGGGGCTTTAAGAACAAACACAATAAAGATGTTTCTTGACGGCGTTATATTGCTTGCAATTGGTTTTTTGTTTTTTGAGCTTAAGTTTACATTTAATGTTCTTTTGGGCGCGCTTCTTCTTGGAGGGACTTATGCTTTGGCAGGAGTGCTTTATTTCAAAAGCCTCAAACTGAAAGATGTTGCCACAATTGCACCTTTCATGATTTCTTCAATAATTCTGTTTGTTTTTTTAGGCTCTGTTTTTCTTTTGAATGAAACGGTTAATGCCTTTAATTATGTTGGTGTTTTTATAGTTGTCGGAGGCATTTATTTGCTTTTATCAGAAAAGAGTTTTTCAATTCCCCGGCCTGACAAAGGATTAATCCTTGCTGTTTTTGTGGTTGTTTTAGTTGTGTTTGGCTCGCTTCTTACAAAAATTCTCTTGTTCAATGCTGAGCCCATAACTCTTGGTGTTTTGATGTATTTCTCTTCTGCTCTTTTTTTGCTCGTGTATCATCTCTTTTTAAAGAAGGATTCCCTGTGGGCGCCGGGCTACTTTAAGGATGGTTTCAAAAGAATATTTGTTGCCTCGTTTTTCGGCACTCTTGGTACGGGCTTTCTTTTCTTAGCGCTTTCGCTTGAAAACGCATCAAAAGTCTATCCCTTGGGCGGTCTTCAGTCGGTCTTTATATTTGCAATAGCCATATTATTTCTTAAAGAGAAATTTTACTGGCACAAGCTTTTAGGGATACTGATTGTTTTTGCAGGGGTTTTTCTTGTGTCTGTTTGATTGTCAAGTGTCCCTAAAATCCTTCTAATATCGTCTTTGCTCTCGCACTTTGTGATTGCTAATCTTGCTTCCCTTCCGCCTATAAGGTTCTTTGTGAACCAACATGCATGGAAGCGATAATCTTTTAATTGTGGTTCGTAATATTTATCCATCAACTCGCATAGCGTGTCGTAGGCCTCGACTTTCTCATGCGCTGTTGGCTCAGGCAATATTTCTCCGGTTTCAAGATAATGATTGCATCTTTTGAAAATAAATGGGTTTCCTATTGCGGCTCGCCCAATCATCACAAGGTCGCATTTTGTGTCTTCAAGCATTTTTTTGCAGTCTTCTGGTGTTCTTACATCGCCATTGCCGATTACAGGGATTCCAACTGCCTCTTTTACTTTCTTTATCATGTTCCAGTCTGCAACGCCGGTGTATTTGTCTTTCATTGTCCTTGCATGAACAGTTATTGCAGATGCTCCTGCTTTCTCAATTACTTTGGCGATTTTTATTGTGTCTTTTGCGGAATCAAAGCCAAGGCGGATTTTAGCGGTCACAGGTGTGTCAATTGAGCCTGAAAGTGATGTGACAACATCTTTTATCAGTTCTGTATCCTTAAGCATGATTGCTCCTGCGTTCTTTCTTGCCAATTTGAAAGACGGGCAGCCCATGTTTACATCTATTATGTCTACGGGATCTTCAAGTATTATTTTGGCTGCTTTCACAAGATTTTCTGTGTTTGAGCCGAAAAGCTGTGCTGCAACAGGATGCTCTTCTTTTACAGTCATAAATGTCTTTGGTGTCCTGTGCTTTTTGTAGAAAAAACCGTCCGCGTCAACCATCTCAGACCACACAGCAGCTGCACCGTAGCGCCTGCACAAGATACGATACGGCAGAGTTGTCACTGAACACATTGGAGCCAATACTACTTTTCCTTTGATGTTTGCTGAACCGATTTTCATTGGCATATGTTGAAAGAGAAATGTTTTTAAGTTTTGGGCGGTTTGTCGGTATTTGCATCATCAAATAGAGCAAATATAATTTAAAGGTAGTGTATAATGCTTCCAAAATAGTTCATAAAATTCTTTTGTGTGCATGCATTCATCCAAAACAGTTTCGCAAACTTCATACCATTCACTGTTAAAAAATAGTGGAAATGCGGAAACACATTCATCCAAACCAAATTCCTCTGCAAGACCAATAAACGGGTTTTTTGGACAAGGATCACAAAGGGTGTAGGTTATCGTAGGTATTACAAGATATCTTGCTTGTTTATCTGAAAGTTCTGGTGCTTTTTTTTTCAGTGTGGTTGTGCAGCAATCATAAATCGGTCTAAAAAGAGTAGACAACCCACTATTTGAACTGGTAGGTGAATAGAAACTCACCAAACTTTCTTCGCCATTGCATAAATATTGTATGCCGCAAAATTTCTGCCAATTTTCTTTTTTATCCAATGCGAAGCATTCACTAACAGTTTCAAGGGTTTTTTTGCGTAATTCAGCTGTTGGTTCTACTTTTTCAACAAACATAAACAAAATAATGCATAAAAGAATAAAAATATACTCGTATTCTGGAAAATCCTATTATCTTAAAATAAAGTAATGTTTCCCAATAAAATAACATTATTAACTTTTTACAATTCAAACCTCAAGCACAACCCGTTCGGTCTTCCCGCCTTTGACTGCTAAAACTTCAACGGATTTTATTTCCCCAACATCTTTTCCTTCGTATTTTGCCTCAAAGACCCCATCGCCTAAAGCCTTTATGCAATTGGGCCTTGATGCTGCGTAATAGACAACAGTTGTTGGCGAAGTTGATTCAGGGAGAAGTATGTATTCTTTTTTGTCGGTCCGCAAAATGGCTGAGACTTGCGATTTCACATGTTTTTCGCCATCTTTTGTGTATATGATGACCGAAATGCTTTTTTCGTATTTAAGAATGCTTGTCTCTATGTGCATGGATAAAATATTGGGTGATGTGGTTTATATATCAAGAGGATTTTTCAATAAAGGAATACCTACAAAACTATAAAAACAAGAATATACCTTAAATGATACTATGCTGGAATATGCTTTTTTTGTTATTGGTTTTGCCGTGCTTTTGAAGGGTGCTGATTTTCTTGTTGAAGGGGCATCCTCGCTTGCAAAGAAACTTAAAGTATCCGATATGGTGATAGGGCTTACAGTTATAGCTTTTGGTACATCAACACCTGAACTTGTAATAAACATAACCGCAAGCTTGAGAGGTGCTACCGACATTGCCATCGGCAATGTTCTTGGAAGCAACATCGCAAATATTCTTGTGATTTTCGGAATTTGTGCGCTTATTGTGCCTTTTAAAGTGAAAAACACCACAATATGGAAAGAGACACCCATGCATCTTTTAGGGGTTGTTGTCTTAGCGGTTCTTGCGAATGATTTTTTGATCAACAACGCCGCCGAGTCTGCGCTTTCAAGAAGTGATGGGATTATACTGCTTCTGTTTTTTAGTGTTTTTATGTATTATGTGGTGCGGAATGCAAAAAATGGCTTTAACGAGACAAATACAAAGGAGCGAGGGCTTGTTTTGTCAATTGTGCTTGTTGCTCTTGGCCTTTTAGGACTTACTGTGGGTGGTGAATGGGTCATAACAAACGCGATAATCATCGCCACAAATATAGGTATAAGCGAGATTTTAATAAGCCTCACAATTATTGCATTTGGAACATCACTTCCGGAAGTTATAACCGCCATTATAGCCGCGTATAAACGAAACACAAGCCTTGCTATTGGAACCGCTATTGGCTCAAACATATTCAATATCTTTTTTGTTCTTGGCACAAGTGCAGCCATTCGGCCAATTGCTTTTTCTTCAACACTAAACACAGATATTCTTGTTTTAGGATTTTCAAGCATTGTTGTTTTTGCAGTAATGCTTCTTGGAAAAAAGCAAAAAACCATTGAGCGAAAAGAAGGCATTCTGTTATTATTCATTTATGCTGCTTATCTCGCATTTATTGTTTTAAGGGGATAACGGCACAAAACACGGGATAACGGCACATAAGTGTGTGGTGTTCTTTATATGCGCTATAGAATAAAGGTCTTTTTAGAAAAATAAGGTGTGAGGGCTTCAAAGGCACTATGCCCCGAAAGAACCCCTCACACGCTTTTAAGGGAGGTATACAAATATGAGCGGAATTGAATTGTGGACTTGTGCGCTTCAAAAGCACAGGAATGATATTTGCGTCAAAGATGCAATGAAACATATTTGGATGGCCTAAATATTCCTTAAGCCCACCCAGGCTTTCTAAAGTGCGGCAGTTTACTGCTGCACTTTCTTTTTCTCGTTAAATGCCAGCATTTTATTTATTCTTTCAACTTCTTTCCAGTTGTTTCTCTCAGCAGCCATATTTTTCATTTTTTTAAGTTGTTCTAAAATCATAAAACCCACCACATTTATTACTTGTGTATAGTTAATAGTTTCTGAAGCTTATAAATGTTACTGACAAGTTGTAAAAGACCAATTTATAAATTATCTGAAGAAAATACTAGTATGAATGATGCAATAGCCAACGCCGTTGAAATGCTAGAGAAACTAGAAAATAAAAAAGATAATTCAAAACAGGCTTCTTTTGGAGATTCTCGCTATAAGGCAATTCCTTTTGATGTGAAAAATTTTCATGAAATTCCTGCGGATTTAGGTGAAAAGACAATTGCTGCTGTTGATGGCGGCAATATAGAGATTGTGTCTGCCCCCAATTTCTCGCTTTCTCTTGTAAGAGTTGCTGTAAGCGCTTATAAGAACAACAAGAAAATAAAGCTTCCGATTGACGAAACAATAACATTTTATTGCCTTGCTGTTGCTTCAAATGAAGGGTTTGGGAAAATAACATATAATGTGCGGCTTTTTCCAATGTCTAAAAAGCATGCGCCATACCTTCCCGATGAACAGGATCTTGTTTTTGATTCTTTTGACCCGACAATTACGACAGGCAATCGGGTAAAAATATCCAAAATGGGTGGTGTGGCAAGGCGTTTTTCTGAATGGAAAATGGCTGAACTTGTTTCAGGGGTGCTTGAGCCGGGAGACATAATAGTCAAAGACGGCTCGCTTCAGACCGGGATTACAAATGAATCTGTTTATTCAAACAAATTGTATGACTCCGCCATAAAAAAGAATGTTGTTTTCTGTGGGGTGTCAAAAACCTCAACTCTTTTAACAGACACCGGATGCGGCCTTTCAGGGGAAATAATGAAAATGGCTGATGATAACGGCTTAAAAAAGCCATGGGTGTATCATCCTGTGTGTAACATTGAACATCCTGACCACAGGGCTGAAATGTATTTTGTAAAACTTGCAGAAGTTTCAAGGCACGCATTCAGGTTCGAAATTTTAAAGGAACAGAAAAATATGGCATTGGAGACTATTTCTGCACTTTCTAAAAATTCAATTGATATCTCTTTTCCGGGATACCCTTATGCACTCATTGACGCTGACAGATGTGCGCGGGTCAGAAAGAACGAAATTGAACATCACAAGATGATGTTTTTGTCAACTGCATCGAAAGGTGCCTCGTTCAAAAATATTGCGCACCAGATAGCATCAACTGACGCGCACGGAATTCTGGATAGGATAATTAGGTAAAAAGAAAAAAAGAAGGAGTTAACGAACCATAAACTCAATTACATTTTGGCCGTCAGTAACACTTAAATAAATCCCAAAACAATAATAATCAAATATTACAAGCAATATAATTTACGGGGGCATTACTATGAAAAAAACAGCATTTTTGGCAATATTATCAATAAGTTTACTTGCATTTTCAGGACTTGCAATGGCATATAGCGCAAATGCGCAGGATACAGGCACGAGATATTATGTAAAATCAAACAACGGAATTCTAAAAGCAATGTTCGGCGTCCAACATAACTTTGACAACGCATTTTCAACTGAACTGACACCAGGACAGCAAAAAGTACTGGAAAAACTCGGTGTAGAAACAGAAAAAGTCCAGTTATATCAGATTAAGAAGCCATTCTGCAACAATAATGGAGCATGTGAACCAGAGTTAGGAGAAAATCCAAGTTGTTCTGATTGCAAAGGGGAAGAAGAACCAGCAACAGAAAGAAGTTGTTATCCAAGCACGCGAAAACCATACGGTATAGGAATGGTTAATGGCGGTTCGGGCGGATTAAATGTAACAGTTGCGGTTTTAGATACGGGAGTAGATACAGATCATTTAGACCTGGCAGGTAATATTAAATATTGTGTAACAAAGGTTACCCATTTTGCACCTGATAGCAAGAATTGTGAAGATATGCACGGACATGGAACACATGTGTCAGGAACGATATTAGCCAATGGAGGTAGTGATGATCTGGGAATTTATGGAGTAGCACCAGACGCAAAATTGATGGCAGTAAAAGTTTGCGATAAAAGAGGATGGTGCTATGGAGACGATATGGCCGCAGGAATTTACTACGCAGCAAATAATGGAGCAAATATAATCTCAATGAGCATTGGTGGAGATTCTCCAGATTCACAGGTCTTAGCAGCCATAGATCACGCCGTTGATGAAAAAGGAGTTCTAGTAGTTGCAGCAGCAGGAAATGATGGACCAATAGAGGGCAGCATAGATTATCCGGGAGCCTATGTAAAAGTAATAGCAGTTGGAGCAATTGATTCTTCAAAATATGTGGCCGATTGGTCATCTAGAGGAGTAAATCCAGGAACTCAAGCATATTCTGTAGAAGAAAGAGAAGTTGAATTCGGAGCACCTGGTGTACTTGTGGAATCGACATGGAAAGACGGCTGTTACAATACTATCAGTGGAACATCAATGGCAACGCCGCATGTAGCAGGATTAGCAGCAAAACTATGGCAAGATAATGCCGCGGATACAAGAACACATCTTCAGAATATGGCACAAGACATCTGGGATGATGGGGACGATACCGCAACAGGATTCGGCTTGCCAATCGCACCAAACTAGCTAAATTTATTCGTTTAAATTCGGGGAACTTTTCCCCACTTTTTTCTTTTTTTTCTTTAAATACGCGAAAAGTATGTGGATAATACCTGTTCAGTAGCCCTAATAAGAAATTAAAACCATCATCAACAAAAGAAATCAGATAAGACGATGACATCATACCAATAAAGGTCAGTTCACC
>JAUVEX010000029.1 GCA_030594585.1 archaeon
ACTTTTTTCTTTTTTTTCTTTAAATACGCGAAAAGTATGTGGATAATACCTGTTCAGTAGCCCTAATAAGAAATTAAAACCATCATCAACAAAAGAAATCAGATAAGACGATGACATCATACCAATAAAGGTCAGTTCACCTCCTTTTCATCATCTAAAAGAATAAATGGGGTTTAAGCTTAATTAATCTGCATCATGCCGTTGGTCTCAAGAAGCGCTCCCACAGTTGCAAGTTCGAGTGCGCGGTCAATATTTTCCGGTTTCTTTCTCACTTCAACAGATATAAGGCAGTCGGTAACTCCTGCTTTTTCTAAAACCTGGTTTATCACATTTTTAGAGCGGGTAACATACTCTGAAACTTCGCCCTCATTTATGAAATATCCTTCTGAAAGCATAACTGACAGCATTTTTTTGCCGCACATCCTTGATGCCGGTGCCAGAGAGACTTTAATTGATTTTTTAGGGTCTGACGAGCTTCCGGATTGTGCGACAGTTGTCTCTATGATTGATGATTCCTTGACTTTGACTTCAGAAATCATAAGCTCGTCTAAAACAGCCTTTACAACCTGAAGCTTTTGCGCAGGGCATTGCACCTGTATCTCGCGGGACATAACAGCGGCGTTTGATGCTCCTGCTTTTATGATTCTCTGCAGAATTTCCTCTGTCTCAAAATGATTGTTTACCATGCCTGTAAGCTTAATCAATCGCATATGCATTATACTTGCCATATCTTTAAATTGTTTTTTCTTTATGTTCCTGTATCAGTATTTCCTCCCCGCGCTTTGATAGGTTTAGCTGCACAGACACACTCTTTTTTTTAAGAAAAGTTTTTAACTGAAAAACACAATATATTGACATGATGGCGGACAAAAAGGCAAAACCTGTTCTTAAAGGCACACTTAGAATCAAAACTAAAGACTGTAAGGTTTATGAAAGAACAAGCAATTCATGGGATAAATCCTCAAATAAGTTTCCATTGGCAATGCATGTTATTGAACTTTTTTGCGCGCATAACAATCTGGATTTTCTTGTTGATGCAAAGAACCCGGAATTCCTAAAAGGCCAAGTATCCCCTGAAGGAAAACCACTGGGTGCGCGGATTAGTGTGCTTCCTGATGGAAGAAAGCTTGACAAGGCATACTCGCTTTTCGCAGACCATCTTGCGATACATGATGAAAGCTCAAACACGCATTGGGATGTAATTTACAGGAATCCCGGAGGAACATATTCTTATGTGTACACGCTTGAGAAAAAAGGGGCTGCAACTGAAAGGAAATACCTCGTGGTTGAGGATTTTGAAAAGCGCTACCCGGAATTAGAACGAAATGCCGCAGCTGCGCTTTTGGACAGAAACGACAATCTCGCGGTTCCTATATACACTATTCTTAAGACATACATGCGAATTGGAAACGAAATATACTATAAAGCCCACGGGCACAAGGGGCTTACCACACTTAAAAAAAGCGATATCACAATAAATGGAAATTCGGTCACATTTAACTATCTCGGGAAAGACGGCGTTCCACGAACAATTACAGAAGAATTTCCAAGTGCATACATAACGAGGCTAAAAGAGATTCTAAAACCAATTGAAAACTCATCATTTGTATTTGTGAACCCGAAAACAGGCCATCCGCTTTTGGATTCGCAGTTCAAGGAAGGGTTTAAAAGATACTGCGGAGAGGCATTCTATCCGCATATCGTTCGTTCGTTTTATGCAACAAAAACCGCAGAGGAATTTTTACAGACACACAAGGTCGCAACAAAAAAGGAAGTTCGCGAACTTTTTCTCTCCATTGCCGACAAGCTTGGACACATGAAGTTCTCAAAGAAGAAAAATGAGTGGGAAGACAACTATACGGTCACAATCCACCACTACATCAAGCCCGAACTTGTGGAACGGGTGAAAGGGATTGTTAAGTAGATTTCACAGACCTCGTTCTTTAAGCGCTGCGACTATAAACGGTAAAGCTATTGTTACATCAGCTGTGACTGTTGTATGTGTTGCGTTTTTGCCCAATTTACCCCAGGATATTGCTTCTCTTAATTCTGCTCCTGAAAGCCCGCCGTGCTCCGGCCTGTCCATTGTAATCTGTACTGCAGATGAGTGCTCTTTTGGCGAGAACTGCATTGCCTGTAAAATATAATCTTTTGGGACGCCGCCGCCCAATATAAATAC
Organism: archaeon; assembly: GCA_030594585.1. Lineage (GTDB taxonomy): Archaea > EX4484-52 > EX4484-52 > EX4484-52 > B79-G9 > GLR112. The sequence continues at coordinate 2,180 of JAUVEX010000029.1, forward strand.
TGAGGAATTCTTAGAATCCCATGTTATTGCCATGATTTCCTTCATGTCCTCAAAGACATCAACGCTTAATTCGCCATCAAGAATATAGCTCCATGCATGAAACCCAAGTGCAGAATCGGCTATTCCCGGGCAGAATATTGGGACATTGTTGTCTGCTGCGGTTCTTAATATGGAATTTTCATCATCAATTCGCTTTCCGATCTCGAACAAAAACTCACGGACACCCATCTTCTTTTTCGGAATGTCTGCATATATTTTATGCAAATATGTTTCTAAATCCTCATATGCTTTGTTTTTTAGGAAAACATCATATATGCGGTCGATTTTTTGATCCCTTAATTCTAAATCATCTGCTTTCTCGCTTCCGACTTCGTGGTGGTGTCCCATAGCCTCTATTATGTCGTGTGTAATGTTTGCGCCTGTTGTCACAACAACATCGACCCAGCCGTCTTTTATCATGTCTCTTAATATCTTTCGCATGCCTGCGGGAACCAACGCGCCTGCAACGCCTATGAACACTTTTGTCTCTTTGTCTTTTATTGCTGCCTCAAGTATTGTGGCTGCTTCTGAAAGTTTTTTTGCGCCAAAGCCGCTTCGCTCCATCTGGCGCATGATTTCATCTACAGTTGATTTTTCGGTTATGTCAATTTGTTTTATGTTTTTGTGGTCGTGTTTCATGGTATCGCCTTAAGTAATTTTATGAGTATATCTGCTGCAAGAGAGCATGTTATATGCTTTTCTATCATAGGATTTGCCTCAACGATGTCTGCGCCTGCGAGATTTATCTTTTTTTCGATGATATCAAGAATGTCTTTCGGCGCCATGCCGTTGGTTTCAGGGTCACCAACACCAGGGGCGTGGGCGGGGTCAAACACATCCATATCTATTGATATGTATGTTGGTTTTGTAAAATCAACTTTGTTTATGTCCTGATTTATGTTTTTTGAGAAATCATGCTCTTCTAAGCTTTTCGCCCTTGCACCGATTATGGTTACAGGGATTCCAATTTCTACGATTCGCCTCATGACTGTTGAATGCGAAAGCTTTTCTCCCTGATAATTTTCTTTCAAGTCAAAATGCGCATCAAAGGAGACAACCTGTAATTCCGGGTGTTTTTCTTTTAGAGCCACAACAGCACCCAGAGTCACTGTGTGCTCGCCTCCAAGAAGTATTGGGGTTGTGGTTTTTGTGTATTGAAATAAGTCCTTTATTGTATCTTCAAGCCGTTTTAATGTGTTTTTAGCGTTTCCCGAAACACATATAATATTCCCCGCATCATAAATTTTATCAGTTAAAGTGCCTGTCTCTTTTGCCAAAAATGCGTCTCTTATTGCATTTGGGGCAAATCGTTGGCCCGGGATATTGGTTTCGGTTGAATCAAATGGAACGCCGAAAATAGCTATGTCTGATGATTTCAAATCATTGTTTTCAGATATTAAGTTCAGGCGTTCTGTATGCAAAAACATAAACGCAATTAGGCAAACATATTTAAATGTTTGATGGTTAGCAACTGATAAGTGGTTATAATTGATTAATTAATTGTTGGTGGTGGGAAATTGTGGGTTCTAAAAATACTGATTGTACTAAACCAAACATAATGGATCATTATACACATTATGATTCTCAAAAAGTCCGCAGATTAAAGGATTGTCTTTCTTCTGTTGTAAATAATGGCAATACGATTAGTACCCGTAATATCGAAAGCTGGTTCAATTTAAATACCAATTCAGCAGGACAGCTTGTAGGGCACTTGGCATCTATAGGGGTCCTTACAAAACAAGGGGTGGGGAAGGATAAAAGATATGCGTATTCGGTCGATTCTGCTAAACTTGAAGAACAAATAAGGGATGTTCGAACAGATATTGTTAAGAGCGTATTGGCCCGGAAGGGCATATACGAACCCACCGATGCGGTATGTGTTGCCGTCAAAGACAACAAAATGTATGTACTTCAAAAAACTCGGGAACTGCCTTTGTATTCGGATGCGGAACAAAACACGACGACAAACGAAATTCTTGTGGATTGTATAGAACAGGCCATTCCTGAAAATCCTAAAAAAGTCTATCGAAAAATCATCGAAAATTTAGGATTTGATTCCTCGAGGTATGTAGGCAATGTTAGGCTCGTGAATGATATCAAAAAATATGCCGTAGAAAAGGGGTGCTCTTTTGAAGACCTTCAGAAAATAATATTACGCTCACTGAAAACAGAACAACAAAAGCCATATATTGGTATGTTGCTAAAATATGAATTCGAAGCAGAAGCAACAGGACACAGACCCGTTAAAGAAAAAAATCACTCCGTCGGTATAATGCACAAGACAGTTGCAAGAAACGATGTGCTTGTTGCAGAACTTGAAAATACGACTTATGATTCGGCGGCACGCATTTTAAATGTATCAAAAATGAACAGTGGGGATCTTACTGGCGAATTGAATACTGCTTTAATATACCCTCTATCTAATGAAGATGCCGTGCATCTTTTAAGGCTGGCTGAATTCGAAAAACCACCACATCAGATTAGCAAGCCCATAAAACACATAAATTCTCTAAAGTATATGTAACTTTGGCACCTAGGGTCTTTATTAAAAAAATAAAACTATTTAACAGCCCTAATCACTTTGGTTCCGGCGATTACCCAGTACTCGACTTCACCGCCTTCAGTAACGCCGGCTACATCCTCGGGAATTTGGGTATCAAAAGTGTCGTAGGTTACCATATCCATGAGCTGTGCTGTTTTTCCGCTTAAAGATAGAACTTGTGCTGCGCGTTTATCAATTATGGGGCACGGGATTTTAGCTTCTCCTGGCTTCATTATCATTCTTTTCTTGCCGTCAAGAAGGCCGGTTGCCTCTATTTTGCATTTAAGATGGCCGTGCTTTCCGGGTGCTGATTTTGAGTTGTCTAAAACCCTGCATGCAACATCATCAACCATTATAAAATTTCCTCTTTTGAAATGTTTTGCTTCAACCTGCTCTACTGACATAATGAACCGACCTCACCTAAAAGTATTTAATAGAAATTGTGGTTTGCGATTATATAAAGATTATTCCTTTTTAATGATTTTTTTGTCATTCAAAAAGATGTTTTTTCTGTCTTTTCCTTCAGGGACAATTTTCAATACAAAAAATCTCGCGGGTTTTTCTGTGTTGTTTTCTACGGTGTGCGCTGTTTTTTCAAAACGAACAAGATCTCCTGAAAGAAGAGTCTCTTTTTTTGTAACGCCTGCTTCAATAAAAAGAATATCCATTGGCCCGTCAATCACTAGAAGCGCCTCTTCTATTTTTTCGTGACTGTGCCATGTTTGTGTTGTGCCGGGAGGAATTGTTGTGTCATGCAGTTCGTATTCATCAAAAAGAAACCTTCGGATTTTAGAGCCGTCGTCTCGTTCTTTAAATAGTGCATCTGCTTTTCGTATTATTTGCATGAATTTATTTTTGATTGTTGTTTTTTTAAAATGTTCTTTAGCAAGAAGCCCATAAGCATTCAAAAAGAGATTTTTGCAATTTGTTTATGCTGTTGCTTTCTATAATCAAGCCAACGGGCTCATCGCGCGACATCACAACAAATGCTGTTTTTGTGCCGTAGAGATAACATTCTGCGTTTTGATTATTCATTTTATCGGTTATTTTTGTTTCTCGAAGCTCTTTAGAGTCTTTCTGTTTTATGGTTTTAGAACTTTCGGAATTTTCTGATATGTATTTGCACATTATTTGCTGTTCAACTCGTTTTTTTATGAACTGCGACGCCACATGCCTTGTTACTTTTTCAAAATTCGAAAAATTTCCAAGAATTTGCACGGGTTCTCCTGTTTCTATTATGTCTGAAAGAATTGATTTTATCCCCCCAATGCCTTCATAGAATGTGACTTTTGGCTTTTCTACAACCGAATTTTTAAGCGATACCAATGACGGAATTATTTCTTCTGTAAGCTTTTTTTTCTCATCAAGCCGATAAAGAAGAATTCTGGGGTCAGCTGCTTCAAAAAAGCGCGTCTTGTTCTTTATTATTACGCTTACAAGGCCTTTTACAATAAGCGAATTAAGAATGTCGTAGCATGTGCTTTTTGGAAGCTTGACTGTGTTTGAAATCAGGACAACAGATGCGCTGCCGCTTTTAAGGCATGTGAAATATACTTTTGCTTCTTTATCATTAAGACCATGCTCTTTTAAAGCCGCCATTGTCTTATCCATATCCATGATTATTTTTAATCCCCTAATCTTTAAATATTCGGCGGTTTCCGACGAACAAAGTATAACTACCTGCAAAACCAATAATTTATGGCATTGGTGATTTTTATGGCGCTATCTTCTGAAGATGTAATTGACATGTCAAAGCTCAATGAATGCGGCGAAGTATATGCGACTCCTTTAATTGCGGATGGGCGGGTTTATTTCGGGGCGCTTGATAAATACTTCTATTGCTTTGATTTTGAGACTGGGCAAAAAATATGGGATGTAAAAATGAACGGCCTTATTGCATCCGGCGCAAAAGTGCATAATGGCGTTGTTTATTTCGGATGTTTTGACAGCTACATTTACGCATATGATGCAAAAACCGGCGATATGATTTGGAAGTTTAAAACGAACGGTTTTATTGCATCTGCGAGCGAAATACGGGATGATGTTATTTATTTTGGTTCCGCAGACACTTTTCTTTATGCGGTATCTGTAAAAACACAGGAATTGCTTTGGAAGTTTAAAACTGGCGGGCGGGTTATTGGCGACCCGATTGTATTTGATAATAAAATTTATTTTGGCTCAAAAGACAAGCATTTTTATTGTATTGGAATTGACGGCTCGCTCTTGTGGAAATTCAGGACGGGCGGCGCGATTGTTACAGGAAAGGCAGTTTGTGATAAAACAAAAATTTATTTCGCCTCAGGGGACGGAATTATTTATGCATTGACTCTTGACGGCGTTTTTGTGTGGGGTTTTAGAACAGGTGAGTCATGCTACAACAATCCCTTGTTACATAAGGGTATGCTTTACTGCGGAAGCAGAGACCGGTACCTTTATGCACTTGATGCGAAAACCGGTGAGATGGCTTGGAGCTTCAACTGCGGCATTATGATGGTGCACAAGCCCGTGGTGTTTGATGATAAAATATGTTTTGGCTCCTCATTGATTTACTGCCTTGATTTAAATACTCATGAGGTGGCGTGGAAAATAAACCTAAGTGAATCAGAATCAAATGTTATCGCATCGGTTGCTTTTTTGGATAACCGTATTATTTTCTGTACGCGCGACAATCTTATCCGTTGTGTTGATAAGACTAACGGCACTCTTTTTTGGCAGGCAAGGACAAACAGCTCTGAGAGAATGAACCTTGCCGGTGTTTTCAGTCCTGTTGTGTGGGATACCCAACTGCATGAAAATTTGGATGAAAATGCAAAGGCGCGGATGATAAAAAAACAGGAAGAATTTGAAAAATTTGAACCTTATACATTTACTGAAATTTACAGGCCTTTGGGTGTTCTTGAGAAAAATTCAGGACAAAAAGAAAAGTATGGCTTTGGTGAAAATCCTTCTGCTGGAGTGTATAGGGATATTGGTGCAACTGAGATATATGCGCGGATTGCAAGAAATGGGTATCGTCGTTAGTTAATTAAGCGCGCTTTGACAATCTCAAAATTATATATACGCTTTTGACCTTATCTTGTGTATGGCGCCAAAGAAAGGAATATCGGCTCTTATAACTGTTGTTCTTCTGATAGTTTTCACAGTAGCTATAAGCACTTTGATTATTGCCTGGATGATTGATTACACAAAGACGACCACTGATGCTGCGACAGAATCGGCAACAGGCGAGAAAGGGATAACTTATTGCGCAAATTCCATTGTTGAGATTTCTAATGTGGATTTGAAGAACACAGCAGTTGCAGCGAATAATTCTGTAACTTCCGGGACTGTCAATTACTTCAACCTGACTTCAATTGCAGGAACACCCACAATTACATTTACCGGCAGGAGCGGGTCGTCAGGCGTAAACGGCCTTTCCGGCTGGTGGCATTTTGATGATGATGCTCTTGATTCAACTGCGAATGATAATGATGGGACTGTTACTGGCGCTGCGTGGAACGCAACCGGGAAATTCAGTTCAGCTTTGCAGTTTGACGGGGATGATTTCGTTACTGTGCCTGATGATAATATTTTGGATATGACAGACGCTATTACATTGTCCGCATGGGTGAGCCCGTCATCAGGCGGGGTTTATTCTGAATGGGCATACAAAAAGCCGGTGTATATACAGGACACACGAGACAATTGGTGGAATACCTCGTGGACGAAAAGAAAGGCAATAACCATAAACAAAAGCATGGTCAACGGCACTCAGACCAACTTCCCAATGATGATTCACATAAACCAGCTGACAAATGTGAATGAAAACGGTACAGATATTAGGATGACAGACGCTAACGGGAACCAATTGCCGAGAGAGATTGAATGGTACAACCAATCAACAGGCAATCTTACCCTGTTTTTCGCAGGAAATATTTCAAACGAGACAGACACGATGTTCTATATGTACTACGGCAACCCTTCGGCGGCTGAGCCTGCTGCGGATTCTACTTATGGTTCAGAAAATGTTTGGGATAACAATTATGTCGGTGTTTGGCATATGAATAATGACCCTAATGGCGATGTTGCAAACAGCATCAAAGATTCAACATCATATGAAAATCATGGAACCCCAACAGGCTCTATGACAAGCGCAGATTTTGCTGATAGTGATTACGGAAAAGGGATTGATTTTGATGCGAGCAATGATTATATTAGAGTTCCCGATTCGGGGCAGGAATTAGATATAATTGATTACTATACAATTGAATCAATTGCAGTACCCTACACATCTACGGGTACATTTGTGGGCGGGATTTATGACATTTCAGGGGCAAATAAACAATATGGAATATTTGATAAAACCACACAAGTATCTTTTTTAGCGTCACAACCAGGGGTAAAAGATGGATCAACAGTATATGTATATACTGGAAAACATTATACAGCAGGAACCTTTGATACGGATGCAAATATACTCAGATTGATAGTGAATGGTGCGTTCAGGGACAGTGACACATTAAATACAGTTGCGTCTCCGAATTGGGATTTATTAATCGGGGCTAGACATTCAGGTTCTAATGCAGCCACAACAAGCTTCTTTAACGGCACTATTGAAGAATTTAGAGTTTCAAAAATAGTTCGTTCTGATAATTGGTTAATAACCACACAAAACAATAATGCTAATCCCGCAGCAACAGGCACAAATGCGTTCTATTCTAGTTTCGGCGACGAAGACACATACCTCACCGACTACCAGATAAAGATTGACAGCATAAACACAACTTTACTGTACGACTCCGGCAAAATACAGCAGTACTGTAATGATACTAGATTTACTTGGCTCAACCAGACATCGGGGGCGGAAGAAGTAATTGACTTCTGGACTGAGAACTGCGACACAACAGGCGGAAACTCAACATTCTGGGTTGAGGTTCCTG
>JAUVEX010000137.1 GCA_030594585.1 archaeon
CGGGGCAAAAGACGGGATCTGGCAGAACGCAGACCAGACAATAACGCTCACACCTTCTGATCCTGCACCATCATCAGGGATTGCATACACAAGATACTGCACTGATGCAACAAACACATGCGTCCCTTCAGTAAATTATGCCGCTCCTGTTACAATAAGTGCAGAAGGCACAACATATTTCAGGTACTGGTCTGCAGACAATGTTGGAAATGTACAGGCCATTACAAGCAGGACAGTAATGATAGACAAGACCCCACCAACAACGACATGTACTGATTGCGTCATAGAAGACCCGACACTTGCAGGCAAGAACACAACATTTGCTCCAGACTGTTTTGATTTGCATTTTGGCTGTAAGAACACAACAATTTGCGCAGATGCATCATGTACAACAGTCTACTGTGACTTTGATTATGGTTTGAACTGTTCGGTTGAAACAATTTCCTGCACTTATGAGCCCGATAAGCAGTTCTGGTTTTATTCGTGTGATAACATAGGTAACTGCGAAAGCGTGACAGGCCCTTTTGATTATAGCGTAAAAAAAGGAGATGGTTGCTCTTGTATTGCATCTGAGGAATGTTATGCTGGCGCATGCATCGGCATGGCTTACTGTGCAAACTTCGTTCCACCGGAAATAGATTTTGACTTTACAGGATTCGGCGATGATTTTAAAATACCATTAGGAACTACAAGAATTATTTTAATAAAGTTAAAAAATCCGCTTGATATGCCTGATTCAATAGAGCTTAGCATTTACGGGGATCCAATCAACATAAAATACTGGTCCTATTTCGAAGGCCAGAAATACAAAGACAGGACAAAAAAGATAGTGCATTTAGGTCCAAAATCGGAAATTTCTGTTCCTTTGAATGTTTTGGGTGGAAAATTTGGGGAATACATGCTGCGCGTTGAGGCAAAATCACTTACAAATAATCAGAAAGCATCAAAAGATACACAAGTGTCTGTCTTTTATGTTGATAAAGACGGATACGCAACAACTACTCCGGGGCTTGGTGTTGTGGGTATGGCGGTGATTGTTCTGTTTGCATCTTTATTTATGTCCAAACGAAAAGACTAAACCGTGGTTTAAAACTAATTGGGTTTCACAAGTGTTTTTTTAATTTTATCCGTCAAATTTACTCATTACTGTGTCGTCATCGAATGTGAAATCAAGTTTTTCATCTTTTTTTACTTCGGGTTCTGGCTGTGGGGGTGCCGTCGCTTTTGTTTCAACAGGGTCAATTGTTCCTATTTTTTTAAGTGTGTTTTCAAGCTCTTTTTTTGCATCTTCGCTTGGCTTGAATGCTGCTTCAAAACCTGCATGATGTTCGTCTGTTTCGTATCGCGGCATTATATGCACATGCGCGTGGGGGACTGCCTGTCCTGCAATCTGGCCGTTGTTGTTTCCGATATTAAAACCTTTTGCATCAAGTGCTTCTGTTATTGTCTTTGCGACTTTTTGGACGATTTCAAACATGTGCCCCATCTGATCATTATCAATATCAAGAATTGTCTCTATATGCTTTTTTGGAATTATGAGTGCATGCCCTATGAATCGTGGGTTTACATCAAGAAAGCCGATGAAGTCCGAATCTTCATAAATTTTTAATGCGGGTATTTCACCTTTAACGATTTTGCAAAAAATACAATCATTCATTCATATCACCAATTCCTTTTTGTAAAAGCTTCGAACGCCAGCGAGATGATTTTGCAAAAAATGCAGTCATTCATTCATATCACCAATTCCTTTTGGTTTTTGGTTTATTTATCTGTTTAGTTGTGTTTAAGAAAAAGTAATGGTGGGCTGGGCGCAGATTCAAACGGAAACATCCGTTTGAGTGATGTGCTTGACACTCGAAACAAAGTTTCGAGGTCAATCTTTAAGAATAAAATAATAATGGACTGGGCGCGATTTTCGTTCGCAAAATACACTTTACGAAATTCGAACGCGCGGCCCCTACCATGCCGAGGTAGTGCTCTACCAGCTGAGCCACCAGCCCACATTAAATATTCAGGTTTCTTATTCTTCTTTGTTTTGGAATCTGGTTTTTTAAGTTGTTTTCTTTTAAAAGCGAGCATCCGAGGAAGTCGTTTTTATGTTTTACAATAACATATCCTGTATCGGCATTTGCATCTAAATTTAAAATATCTAAGCCCCTTAAAAACATACTTTTTTGTGTTTCGTTTAATTCAACTACATTCTTTGTTGCGTATTTACCGAAAAGCTGAATCATGTTTGTTGTTGGCTTTAAGATTATTCCTTTTCTTGCGAAAAGCAGTCCAATTCCTTCGGTTCTTAAGTTTTTGAAGTCTATTGATGCTATTTCTTTTGAGCAAATCCATATTTTTTCTTCGTTTTCT
>JAUVEX010000121.1 GCA_030594585.1 archaeon
CATCATAGGATCATTAAACTTAGACAAGTCGCCGAATATCTTTAATTCTTGCGCATCTTCAGGATATATTAGTGTGCCTCCGTCAGTAAAAAACCCTTTAGCAAAAAGCTGCATGACATATTGAGGCTGATTGCGCTCGTAATTGTTCAAAAGAAGATAACTAAATTCTGTTTTACTTAAAAAGTTGAACAATTCCTGTTCTTCTTGGGGATATCCATGCGTTACTCTTTCAGAATACCAGTAATACTGCGGAATGCTTGCGCCAACAATCACCTGATTAGCGTTTGTATTTGATTTCACATAAGACGATGCCTGGATCATTGACGGATAACCAATTGCGGAAGATACTTTATAATTTGCCTCGGCAGTAGAATAATTCACAAAACCAATATAAGATACACCAAGTATCAGAAACGCAAATACTATCTTTTTGTTTATATCCCTGCAAAGCCAAGGGTAAAGCACCTTAAAAAGTCCTACGGCCGCAAATATAGCAAAAAACGGCATTAACTGTGCCATAAATCGCGGGTCTTTTGATGGCTGCAGGGAAAAATACAAAAACACAACCAATAGATTTACCATCAAATACGATAAAAATGAATTTCTTTTGGCGAGCATATAAGCAATACCTATAAGAGATAACAAAAATATCGGCAGACTAACCAAATTTGGAAGCCATGAAATATAAATATAATTGGATGCACTCCCAACAACCGTAGCCCATGAAGCAAGCTGGCCGCTTGACATAATCAAGCCCTTAAACGGCGTTCCAAATGCAGCATACTGATAAAGATACCATGGAGATATAATCAAAAAAGCGATGACCGGCGCCATAAAAAAATGCTTCGAGGAAACCAAATCTTTCAAATATCTCTTTTTATTTCCGGATGCGGCAAACATCAAACCACCATATATTGCTACAGAAAGAGGAATAAGCAGCCCGTTGTATCTTGTCATAAGGGCTGCGCCGAAAAAAATCCATGCAGGATAAAAATATTTCTTGTTGTTGTTTAAGGCATAATAGAACATAAAAATAGAACAAATGTAAAAAAATGTAAAAGGAATTTCTGCGAGATTATTTCCTAAATGCTTTAGATAAAGCGGAATTGTCCCAAGAAAAAAAGAAGATGCAATTGCAATCTTTTCGTTAAATTCTTTAAGCATGACCAAATAAATAGCACATAACGATAAAAGCGCAAGCAAAACAATAGGGATCTTGGCTGAAGTGTCACCAATACCGAAAATAGAAAAACTTAAAGCATTAAGTATTGGCAAAACAGGAGGTCTTAAAGCATGTGGTTGTTGATTTAGTGTATATGCATTATCATCAATTAATGACCTGCCTAAACTTGCATACTCTGCCTCATCCCACATGAACATATGGTATGCACCAAGATTCTGGAAATAAAAAAAACCAAAAATAAATAAAAGCAAAATAAATAGTTTGTGTTTCCTCATCTGTTCAAGAATTTGTGGATAAGTTATATGCATAAAACAACACACAATATCTAACACCATCAAACATATATATATTTATAACACAAATATTTTAGTATATTCATAAAAAAATAAAACTCTGATGTGCCCCCCATGAAACCCATAAAAAACACGCTTGTCCTTCTATCATATAATGAAATAGAGGCACTAAAATTACTGCATCCTAAAATCCCTTTTAGCGCCGCAGACGAAGTATTCGCAATAGATCCGAAATCCACTGACGGCACTCTTGAGTTCTATAAAAAAAAGAAAATAAAATGTTACCTCCAAAAAGAGCTTGGCCGCGGCAAAGCATTTGTTGAAGCATTAAAGCATGCCAAAGGAGAAAATATAGTGTTTTTCAGCACAGACGGAAACGAAGATCCCAAAGACATACCCGCTCTTTTCCACAACCTTGAAAAAGGGTATGATTTAGTCATTGCAGGCAGGTTCATACACAAAAAATCAAAAAGTGATGACAGTGATGATCCCACAAGAATAAGAAAAGCATGCAATATTTTATGCAGCGGCCTTGCAAATGTGATTTGGCGCACAGGAGTTTACGACGCCATAAACGGATTTCGCGGATTCAAAAAAGACGCAATGATAAAGATGAATCTTGACGCCCCGAAACACGAAATAGAATACCAATCCACTATAAGGGCTGCAAAACTAAAGATGAAAATAAAAGAAATTCCCACACATGAATTAAAAAGATTAGGCGGCTTTAGAAAACAAACCGCAGGAACTCTGGTTCTTGCAAAAGCATTTGCACTGTTTTTTGTAAAAGAGTTTTTGGTCGGAAAATCATTCAAAGAAACAAGTAAGTAATTGTATTGTTTTTTGGGTTTTCAACCAGTAAAATTTTCAGGCAATATTTCTTTTTTACTGTTAAATGTAAAATACGACGCCCCTGCAAAAACCAAAAGAGCCAGCCAATATGCCCCCCGCCATACCACCGCAGCAGAAACAGAGACAACAACAGGAACGCCAACCAAAGTCAAAAAATATGAATATGTGATTTCTCTGGCCCCTATCCCTCCCGGAAGAAATGTGGGGATTGCAAGAATAACAGAAAACGCAATAACAGACAGCAAAGTTATGAAATTCACAGAATAGCCGAAAGACTGCAAAAGATAGGATTGCGCAGTTGCCTCAACAAGCCAGGAAATGGCTGTAATCAAAAAAACAATTGCAATGTCTCTTTTTTTAACCCCCCTCCAGTTCATTGTGTTTTTTTCCATATCTTTTCTGTTTTTTGTAATTTTCCGTATAAAAAACCTTGCAATCCGCTCAAGATATTTCGGCTTCATGAAAAAAACAGACGCAAACAGAAAAGCGAAAAGAACGAAAAGAATTACCCCCGCATATTTCGAAAAATCTACAGGCAATAAAAACACAACAAAAAAGCTT
>JAUVEX010000050.1 GCA_030594585.1 archaeon
ATAATAAGATATCTAAAAAAATCATGAAATTTTTATGCTGTTGGCGGATTTCAAGCTTTTTCAGCTTTGCTGAAAAGCTTCGAGTGAAACGAGATGATTTTTATTGCAGCCCATACTTTATGCGTAATAAAAAAAGCGGCAGGAAACAATCCCGAATGGACATGCCTTTCAAGATAAGAAAGCCAGCCTACCTCGTTTCTGGAACCTTAAAGCATCAACAATGTACCTTATGGCTGCTCCGATCAAGGCCTGACCAGGTTCAACACATAATCAATCTTCAAGGACAGAAAGTCACTGTTCAGAAAGCTCCCTTAGAGCCTCAAAAAACAATGCCTCTCCGGAATCTTCAACCCCCATATAGACAATTTTGGGTTACAGGGCGCGCCTGATGCCCCGGCCTATTCCTGCCAAGTGTATTAGAAGTGCATAATTTTTAAATGTTCTTCGAAAATCAGCGATATTTTGCAAAATTATATATATCCTTAAAGACCAAATAACTGTTATGACACATCACGAGCACGAAGACGAGCACGAAGAACATCATTATCCGGCACATAAAAAAGATGAAGAGCTTCCGGAAGCAAAACTCGCAATTTTCTGGGTTTTCGGCAGCATCGCAATTCTTGCAGGCTCATGGATTGCAGGACACTTGGAGTGGGTTTTAGGAACAAGTGCAACATCATACTATGGCGCCCTTTTAGTGTCTTTTCTTTTGATTCTTTTCGGCGGCATTGCATGGATTGGCGTCGCTGTTGGCGTATCACAGCAGAAATGATGTATTTTTTGAACTCTTTAATAATGAAAAGAATATTCTAACTTCTTAAGAATTAAATACAAACAAAACAAAAAATCATCCCAAAAGGCTCGTGTCAATATCTATATTGTCAAGGTCTTCTGTTCCCACAACTTCATCTACAGAATCAACATTGGATATATCGTCATTTAGCTGTTGGGTCTCTGGTGTCGTATCTTCAGCCGGTGTTTGGTCTTCGCCAACACAGCCCGAAACAACTACAACCAAAACAAGTAAAATCATCAATTTTCTAAACATTGTATCCAACCCCTTAAACATTATACATACTATACATCTATACACCCCTTATATATTTATTGGTCAAATGTGCATTGCTCCTAAAATCGGTGTAATTTACTACTTTAGGGGCAAAGCCGATCAAATGCCACACATAAACATATTGTGCTATAAACACAAAAAAACAACAAATATCTTGCATAAATACCCCAAAAATACAAAAAAAGCACATACTCGACCACAGAAAGCTTTATATACCCCATGCACCCAAAATAAATGTACACAACATATACTTGTCATATACTTGTTTGAGGGAGCAGGTATGTAACATATCGGCATTGCCGATGGAGAGGGAGATGAAACATGAAGGGAGAGAAGACAGCTATAGGCATTGTTATTGCCTTATTTGTAGCAACAACACTTTTAACACTTAATTCTATTAGTACTGTTAATGCAGCTTTTGAAGCAAATGACACAGTTACCATATCCATTAATGTTTCTCAAATAGCAATGGTTGATATAAACCCGTCAAACTTATCGTACCATGGCATAGGCCCAGGCGATGTTGGTGATAACAACACAGAGCAAATAGGAAACTACTCAGGAATATGGGTTGAAAACATAGGCTCAGTCAACCTTACAAAGATGTGGTTCAATACAACCGCCCCTTCAACCATGCCTTTCGGGACAGGAAGCCCGAACAATTACGATGCAGCAAACATGCTTGTTATATATAATGACACAACAGGTAATTTTTCTTTTGTAAATCGTGTTGAATTCCCGGAAAATGACTCAATGTATATCACAACCACAAACGCGATAAGTCCATCACAGACAACGCAAGGATATCTTTTCGGACGGCTCAGGAATGCATCAACAGAGTATTTCTTCGAGTTTGAGCCGGATACCGTAACTAATTGCTCAAACGGAACATTCTGGATAAGCGATACCGCAAAAACAGTAACTTCCACAGGCGATACTGATTTGACAGACAATTCAGCATTGACCGTTTACCCGCACCCGACACTTGACTTTGGCATTACAGAAGTTCAAGTAGGTGACGGAGGATATTACTGTGTTGCAATTCCCGGAAACTGCGAGTATATAATGTTCCACAGATGGAATGCAGATGCCCCGGGAGCAGGCACAAGTTACTGCAGCAACACAAACGGGGGATATTACATAAACTCCACAACAAGCCCGATATTCCCGGGCCAGGTAGAACAGGCCTTCGTAAAGGTCTATGTTCCTTTGGGAACACCTTACGGGCCATTGAAGCAGGGAACACTTACCGTGTTCGTGCAGGAGTAAATTAAGAAATCATAGTGTTTACACCCAAGAACAAACCACACAAGGAGAGGGAGAAAAATGAAAATATGGAAAGACAGAATCATTGTAGGGCTTTTTGTTGTCCTTGCAGTATTTGCTGCAGGATTAGGAAGTCCTAAGATGGCAACAGCAGCGCTTGATGTCAACGATACAGATACAGCATCTGTTGAAGTGACAGTATCTTCGCTTGCTATGATAGACATCTCGCCGAATAACATGAGTTTTGAGACCATGAATCCGGGAGAGACCAAAAGCAATTATACAAATGCAGAACTTAGTGGTGTCCAAAAACAGGGATTCCAGATAGAAAATGTGGGTTCTGTAAATATTACATATATATGGCTTAATGTTACACAGCCAACAGCAAACCCATTCGGTACAGGGGATGCCAGCAACTATAATGCAGCAAACTTTGTAGCAATAAAAATAAACGATACGCTGGACACAAACGCAACAGGTACCGGAAGCAACAATCCGTCAAATAACGAATATTCGATGATTGACAGATTAGAATACAATGCTTCAAGAGAGCTTGTGTATCTTAACCTTCCGCCAAATAAACTGTCTTACGGAAGATTAAGAGCGGGTATGAATGAGTACTTCTGGTCAATAAATGGATCTGACTGTCTTTCAGGAAGTAATCCTGAATTTAGAATAGGTACTGTTCCGCACAATAAAACTGACACAGGTACAATAGATCTTGTAGGCGGGAGCTTTACAAGTGCTGTTTTATCTGTTGAGGATGCAGCATATAACGGATGGATCGCAACAGCTACAAATATATCTGTTCTGACAGGAAATGGTGGCACTGAAGAATACCTAATACTTGCCACGAATGTAACCTGTAACCCTATCCGTTTCGTAAAATGGAATGCAGATGTGCCAGGTGCAAGTGCGCTTTCAAACAATGGATATATCTATTCAAATGAATCCGCTGGAGAAGCCCTAACACCTGCAGACTCTATTGCAATGGATATACAAATGAGAGTGCCTTGGGGAACAATACAGGGAAATATTGGTGTTGGAACCATAACAGTATTTGCCAATACCGTCTAATGAAACAGTAAAATAACTGTTTTTCCATAGTGAAAACCATAAACCGGATAGCAATTTTAAAAAAATATTAACGGTCTTATGGTTTTTTCGGGGGAGAGAAATCTCTCCCTCTCCAATATTTCTAATAACTATTTCTTAAATACAAACATAAAATTATATCACCAGCATATCAAAACATAATTTTTTCTTTCAATAACTGCTAAAAACAAGCAGTTTTTTACAGTAGCACTAACTAAATCAACAAACTTACAAATACACAGCCCCCATAAAACCAGACCCCTGTATTCGATTATTTTTTTTGTAATTATTATCGAGATATTGAGATATCATTCTAAAAATACTAAAATACTAAAAAACATCAATGTTATAACATCTCGGTATTACTATGTAATAGTATCATAAAGTATATAAATACCAACCGAACAATATATCGATATATCATTTTCAAACGCCGAAAACTGCTGGCGTAAGCCAGCATTAAGGCGTTGAAAAGCTTGAAACTTAAACCAACCAAATCACCGAAGTTTCACGATTTGTGTGCAGGCACACGATAATAATCGCCGGGCGGAAAACAAGGGAGCCGCCCGCCAATACAAATCGCAAACAGGGGAGATAAAACAAAAAGGGGATGAAACAATGAAAAAAGAAGAAATAGTTTTTGGAATTATTATTGCACTTATATTCTCTTTCGCGCTGCTAAATCCAGAGGTAGCACACAGTGCTGCTGCAAACGATACAGTTACAATATCGATTAATGTTTCGCAGGTAACAATGGTTGACATAAACCCGTCAAATCTTACCTGGAGCAGTCGGGGAAGTTATGTTATTGGGCCGGGAAGTGTTGCTGACAATGAGACAGAAGCAAGCAATTACTCAAACATCTGGGTTGAAAACATAGGCTCTGTAAATATAACGAAAATATGGTTCGACAATTCTTACCCATCAGCAACTCCTTTCGGAACAGGTAACAACGGTTCCTACGATCCCGCAAACATGATTGTTGTTGATAATTCAACAGATGGCGACAAAAATTATACTTTTGTAAATAGAGTGGAGTTTCCTGAAAGCGATTCTATGTATATCAAAGTAACTACAGACATAAACCAGACAAATGGAAATCTTTTCGGCCGTTTCAGAAACGCATCCAATGAATATTTTTTCGAATATGACGGCTTAGCCAGCAATTGCAGCAATGGCGGCGAATTTTACTGGAGCGACACAGCAAAAACCAAAACATCAACTGGGGATACAGACCTTACTTCCGGTTCTTCAATAACTCTTTCAACACTTGAAATTTCATCCGGAAGGTATACCGGAAACTGGAGTTTTGGTGAAGTGCAAATTGGGGGTGCAAACCAGCCATATTATTGCGTTGCCATCCCTGAAGACTGCTCAAAAATAATGTTTAGCAACAGGAATGCAGACGCGCCGGGAGTTACAAATAGTAATTGCGGTAATGTCACAGACTATCTTTCAGAAGATGTTTTATATCCCGGAGCAATGAAAAAAGCCTGGGTAAAGGCGTATGTTCCGTTAGGTGTTGCAGCAGGTATATTAGGTGGGAATACGAACCGGACACTCACAGTGTTCGTGGATACAACTTAAAGGTGATTAAGATGGCACAAAACATACCTGTCGGCGAAGTGATTGTAAAGCTTTTGCGGGAATCAAAAACACCTCTTTCCACATACGAGCTTGCAAAAAAGTCAAAAATATCCTGGTCAACCGCAAACACCCACTGCTACAAGCTAAAAGATGTTGGAATAGTTGACGGAAAGCTGGAAACAGCAGACATCGGGGCCTCAAAAAAGATGCTCTGGTGGCTTAAAAAATAATTTTGGGGGTAAATACCTATGAAAACTACAAAAGGATTAAAAACAATGACTGGAGTGCTTTTTGCACTTACAGTAGCCGCGGTGCTTATTACTGGCGCCGGAAATGACGCACAGGCAGCATATGTTGTCAATGATACAGAATCAGCAACAGTGTCTGTTACAATAAGTTCTATTGCAATGATAGACCTTACACCTGCAAGCATGGACTTCGGTTCAGCAAATCCAGGAACAAACATAACTACTTATACTGCAATGGCCATCACATTAGACCAGTTCCAGGTTGAAAATGTGGGTTCCACAAACCTTACAAATGTCTGGTTCAATGTAACACAACCTACAAGCAGCCCATTTGGAACAGGTAGCAATGACTCATACAATGCAGCAAATTATATTGCCCTAAACGGTTCAGCTGAAGCCCCGGGAACATTCAAGTTAATAGACATGATTGAATACCCGCACCCAACAGACATTGTGTATCTTACATTGCCTGCAAACACAGAAGCACAGGGAAGGTTCCATTTAGGCCCTAAAGAATACTTCTGGGCACTGAATTCCTCTGATGCAGACTGCAGTGGCAATGCCGCAGGCGATTCAATAATGGTAGGAACCGTAGCGCACGACCCCGACACAACCGGCGATATTGACCTGTCCGACAATCAGGCAACAATAGACCAAGTTGATGCTTCAAACGGGGTTGCGAATGTGACTGTAGGCGGTGATACATACTGCGCTCAGGTTGCATCAGACTGTGGAAGTGTACGGCTTTACAGGTTCAATGCAGACGCACCGGGAGCTGCAGGCGGAGCATGCCAGTTTGACGGAAGATACTCCGCAACAATCCTTACACCCGGAGATTCATATGCTGCGGGCATACAGCTGTTTGTCCCATATGGAGCTGCTGTAGGGGCGATGACTACAGGAACCTTAACAGTACTTGCAACTTCCGCATAAGAGATTTTACGGGGTTTACCCCCCATTTTTTTATTTTTCTCTCTTCCTTCGTGTTTGCCCGGGACCCTCGTATCCCGGGCAGCCAATTCTTTAAAAAAACAAACAATACGCCAAAAAATTATATATTCTACAAAAACGCAGTTATTGATAGGTGCGCAAATTTATGGAACTCTATTACTCATACGAAAATGTAAATCTATTGATAATCCTTGTTGGAGCAATCCTGATACTGCACATGGTAACCCTAAAAAAAATAAAGAAAAGAACCGTCCTTTTTGCAAACTACGAAATACTGGAAAAGGCAATGGGTAAAAAACTATTCAGAAAAAACTACATTCCTTTAATTTTACGATCACTCGCAGTTCTCCTGATAATTCTTGCAATCTCAAACCTCACAATAACCGTTGTTATGAATGTGGCTGATGTCGATTTTGTCCTTGCATTGGATACATCCCCCACAATGAGTACTTCTGATAACGGTAATTTCACACCCAACAGGTTAGGCGCTGCAAAAGATTCAGCAATAATGGTTATGAATTCAGTACCTAAAGGAACTAGCTTCGGTCTTGTAAGCTTCTCCGGGAAAAGCTATCGCAAAAAAGAACTTACAGACAATCATGACGAGCTTAAGGATTCTATAAGGTCACTTGGTTTTGAAGGTCCTGCAGGAACAGCCACAGGAGATGCAATAATAACAGCATCAACAATGATTGCAAACACAACAAAAAAGAAGGTAATAGCTCTTTTGACAGACGGGGAATCAAATGAGGGGGTTTCGGTAAATGAATCACTAAAGTATGCCATGAATTACAACATCGTCATATACACTATAGGCATTGGCCCAAGGAATGAAACCGAAGCAAATGCATCAAT
>JAUVEX010000068.1 GCA_030594585.1 archaeon
ATACTTGATACAACGATTGACATCATCTTCACAAAGGATGCTGTCCCGTGTGCTGTCCCATCCCCGGTATTCCAGTGTCACCCAGCTTCTGAAGGGCACAGTATCCCGGATACCGTCTGCAAACTTGACGGTGTCCGTAACCACAATGTTTGTTCCTGCAGGGGCTACAATGGCTGCTCCGATTGCGGCGAAGATTGTCTGAAGTTCACTTGTGGTTGGTGCGGTATAAACATGGCCTGTTGATGTTGCAATTGCGGTCATAACAGTCATGTCTGGTGAGGGGCCGTATGCTATTGAGAAAATCTCAGTACCGCTAGCTTTTGCGGTATTTGCTATTGGAACAGGATCGGGGGGCACGTTCCAGTGACCATCACTAAAGACAATCATGTCTTTTGTGTTGGTTGGAACTCCGTTTGTAAGTTCTGTTTGCGCAGTTGTTATGCCACCCGCCATATCTGTTGCGCTGCCGCTTAAAGTTGGCAATGTGTCTATTGCAGCCTTAAGCGATACCACATTTGTTGAAAGGCTGTGGTCAAGGCTTGAGCCTGCGGCAAAACTTACAACACCTATCTGGCTTCCTCCGGTTATTGTTCCGTCAGCACTTCCGTCAGCTTCGTCCAGCATATCGACGAACATTTTTGAAGCTGCCTTTATTGCGTCAATATCTGCTTGTGGCAGGCTTCCCGATGTGTCAAGAACCAGCATGATGTCTTCAGGGTCTCCGCTTAGTCCTGTTGTCCCTTCCAGTGTCAATGTCACTGTGGTTGAGCCGTCACAGGGTATGTCTTCCGGGTTTACGGTCTTATCGCCAGTGACAGTGCCGCCATCGGCAAAAGCTACGGGAATCCCTAAAAGGCATACTCCTGCCATGAGATATGTAAGGAAAGCCAGCCTGTCTGTTTTAGTATTTGTTTTGTTCACTTTAATCACCTCTAATTATTTTAATATAGAGCCAATCCACTTTTTGTTCTGCGGAGTTTTGATATGTTTTTTTTAGTCGCTCCGCCCAGCCTCGTTATGCTCCGGGCAAAACCTTAAGAGCAAAACGAATGTCAAACAAATGTAAAACATAGGTGCTTTTAAACAAAATCAAATAGAAAATTAATAGTCTAAACAATGTTAAAATCTATATTATATTGGTTTTTGTTACATATATAGTTTCCTGTGAAAAAACAAAAGAAAACTACTTGTTCTATTCCTGCAACACCCACAATTTAAAAACATAAATCAGCCATAATATCATTATGAAACAAGACCTGTCATCTTTGGATATAAAATATCTTGCAGATGAGCTTCAATACCTTAAGGGTGCGCGCCTGCAGAAATTCTATCAGGTAGACCGATTTATAATCATAAGCCTTCATGCATCCGGGAAAGGAACGCAGAATCTTGTTTTGGGTGATGGAATGTTCCATGCCACCAAATACCCGGTAAAAAAGCCTGAAAAGCCCACCAACTTCGCTATGGTGTTGCGAAAATACCTTAAAGGTGCGAGAATTGAAGCAATATATCAGCACGAATTCGAGCGAATTTTGATTATCGATACTGGTGAATACTTCATAATTGCTGAACTTTTCAGCAAGGGGAACATCATTTTTGCAACAAAAAAGGATTTGAGAATCTGGTCTGTGCTTGAGCGCCAGCTTTTTTCTGAAACCCGAAAATTAAAGATGCACGGCACATATTCTTTTCCACCGGCATCATACAACATAAAAGATATGAAAAAAGATGATTTTGAGAAAAAAGTTCTGGCGTCAGAAAAGCAGATTGTGGCACTTCTTGCACGGGAATTTTCTTTTGGAGGTGTTTATGCTGAAGAAGTTCTTAAAATTGCAGGAATTGACAAGAAAACAACATCGAAAAAGATTTCAAAAAAAGAGATAGCAAAATTATACGATTCCGCAACTGCTCTTTTGAATAAAAAACTGACACCTGAAATTGTTCTAGAAGATGAAAAACCAATTACTGCGACCCCTTTTAATGTTTGTGCCTATGAAAAGAACAAAAAAAGGAAATATACTTCATTCAACGATGCCATTGATGATTTTTTCACAAAAAATCTTGTATTGGATGCAGAAAAAAAAGAGAACAAAACAACTGACAAAAAAAGAGATTCATTCGCTGTTCGTATAGACACGCAAAAAAAAGCAATAAAAGAGCTTGAAAAGAAATCAGAAGAGTTCAAGGCTCTCGGGGATTTCATATATTCAAATTATTCTGCGCTTGATACGGTTTTGAATAAAATTAATGCTGCAGGTTTTGGGAGGGCAAAAAAAATACCGGGCGTTGTGTCTTTAGACCCAAAGCAAAAAACAGTTACACTCGATACAAAACCACGCATAACGCTAAAAATCGGACTAAGCCTGAATGATAATGCGAATTTGTTTTACACAAAATCAAAAAAAACAAAAGAAAAAATGAAAGGCGCCTCCGAAGCTCTTTTGGACTCTGAAAAAAAGCTTGTGCTGTTTGATGGCGAAAAAGCTAAAAAAGAAGCCAAAGCAGCCTCTCCTTTGAGAAAAGAGAAAAAAGAATGGTATGACAAATTCTTGTGGTTTTTTTCATCTGAAGGGTTCCTATGCATTGCAGGAAGGGATGCAGCAACAAATGAAACTATTGTAAAAAAGCATACAGGAAATAAAGACATCATATTCCATGCGGATATAACCGGCTCTCCTTTCGGCGTTGTAAAGACTGAAGGAAAGGAAGTCGGGAGGGGAACGCATGAGGAAATGGCACAGTTCATATCAGCACATTCCCGCGCATGGCGGGCAGGCATTGGTTCTCTTGAGGCTTATTGGGTCTTGCCTGACCAAGTCACAAAAAAGACAAAAGCGGGCGAATACATGGGGAAAGGCTCGTTTATGGTCTATGGCAAGAAAAATATAATAAAGACCGAACTTCGCCTTGCTGTGGGGTTTGATAAAGACCATATTGTTGTAGGTCCTGTTGATGCTGTTTTGTCAAAAACCAAAAAAGCAATAATTATTGTGCCTGGGGGCATTCCTGCGGGGGATCTTGCGCGAAAGATTAAGATCTCACTTTTAACCCAGCTTAACAAGCAGGAGCAGGAAATTCTTAAAAAAACAAGCATTGACGCAATTCAGCGGCATATTCCTTACGGAAAAGGGGAAATTTCAGGCTAAAAAAGATAATTTTATAAAACTTCATGTTTTACTATAGTGTTATTTCTTTTAAGTGATAATATTAGGGGATATTTTATGGAAACAGATATTTATGCAAAAAGTGTGGATAATTCGCTTGATTGCCTTTTAAAAGCGCAATTGAGTAATGGAAGATTAGATGAAACCACATTATTTGATGCCCTGCTCAATCTTAAAACCTCCGGCGCTTCTACGTCGCTTACAACGCGCTTGTGCGAAGAATACAACAAACTTGCGGGTACTGATAAAACATATGCTCGATTAATGGGCAAAATAGCTGTATGCCTTAGCAATCATACATCTTTATTGGATTTATATGACGGAAACGGGAGAACAATGCGTTTTGTTCTTCCGAAAGAAGAATATATTGAATCACTTAAAACACGATTTCCAAAATATATGGACGAAATGTACAGAGGATATAACGAGATTTTGTCGGATTCTTTAGAAACGCAGCTTAATGTCGAAAATTTTTTGAATGTCTTAAGTGCTGAATGTGATGCCATCGAAGGAAAAGGAGGGGGAGGAAAGAAAAGAAATATTAGTTTGAGAACAGTTTATGGCGATTTAAAAGATATGGGAACCGAAACGGTAAAACAAGCCTTTGCTTCGCTTACAGTTAAAAAAGATAATCTTCCACGGCTTATCACACACACCGTATCTCAAAATACGGTATCTTCAAAACAATGCGAGCTTATAAGAGGATTTTACGATTATGTGAAAAATCAAACAACTGAGCCATTGGTTGATGTATTGAGTGCTACGAATACTATGCCCGCACAGCCTGCATTGGTTACGGTCTGACAAACCACTATTTTCTAAGAGAATTAAAAAAATACATTAAATAATCGGGGAGAACATATTTAAATTTGTTAGTATCTCTAAGTAACTATCGGTGAATTTATGACAGAAAAAGTTATTATTGACGAAGAAATCAATAAAGGCTTACAGCAATTAATTGATGCTCAACTCAAACATGGCGCGATTAATGATGATTTATTTTTTGAGGTCCTTATAGAACTTAAGGACACTGACACCCCCAAAACATTAGATGTTCTTAAGAAATACAATCAACTTGTAGATTGCAAGAACAAAAAAGCTGAATGTTTGGTTCACAAACATTCAAATATGTATATACTTGGGCGTGTCTTGACAAAGTGCAGCCCCTTTATTGTGGAACAAATTAGCGGAACTGTTAAAAATAGCAAAAGATACAAAATAACGGCAAATATAACTGATTATAAACAAACGCTTCCTGATTTTATGAATAATATCTATTTAGATGCAACCAATAGTATGGCTCAATTTTTTGAAAAGTACAAAAATGAACAAAATAGTTGTTATTCTGATCCAATTAAAACTTTTTTAGAGGGATTGAATAATTCTTTTGAGGTGGAGCATAAAACAAAGAAAAATGTGCGCGGTACATACAAAGCAATAATAAGTAAAACTAATTTCTTTAAAACTGTGGGTTTTAATTTGTCCGAATATGGTCAGCATATTGATGAGTTGTTTTCTATATTAGTCAATAATAAAATCATTTCATATGATGGTAAATCGTATAGCATACATTCAAAACAGCACTCATTGCTAAACGGTCTTTTAAATTATGTGCCGAATA
Organism: archaeon; assembly: GCA_030594585.1. Lineage (GTDB taxonomy): Archaea > EX4484-52 > EX4484-52 > EX4484-52 > B79-G9 > GLR112. Next base: position 4,786 of record JAUVEX010000068.1, read on the forward strand.
ATACTTTGACGGGCCAATCAGTTTATGTTGGTGCTTGCGGTTTAAAAACCCAAAGTGTTTGTTAGGGTATAACGGGCAATTTGCCTGATTTTTCTTTTTTAGCGCCTTGAGTTAAAGAATCATTTGGTGGTCCGGATGAGGTATTTCTTTTCGGCCTTACATACGCGCGATTCTTTTCCTAAATTTTTAGATCTTTTTTTCTTGTTTTTTTAGAGATTCTATCCGTTTTCAACACAAAAATTACAATAACTAATGATATTATGATTAAAAAGACCGTGCTTTTTGAAAGTTCAGAATCCCGGGGATTTGTATCTAAATCTT
>JAUVEX010000063.1 GCA_030594585.1 archaeon
AGATGATGATTCTGTTGTTGTCGGGGACAAGATAAGATTCACAGTTACAATCAACACAAGCGATGCAAATGAAAGCACACTATACCTTAAAATCGAGAAAGATTCTTCTTTTGTAAAATCGCTTGATTTAGAAGTCACAGATACTGTAGGAATATATACCGCAACATTTAACACAAACAGCATATCTGCCGGAACTTATGATGCAATCGCAAGCGCTGAAGACGGTATCGGCAATAAAGGAAAGGATGTTGTTGTAGTAACAATCTCTTCTGTAGATGATGGCTCAGACGAAGATGACTCAAGCGGGTCTTCATCTTCATCTTCAATCATTGAAGAGCCTGATGATGAGCCCGAGGCAGATACGCCGGATGTTTTGGACACAACACCATTGGAGGATACAGGCAATACAACAGATACAAATAATAGCTTAGAAACCACCAATTCCACAGTTGAGCCGGCGGTTAAAAATCCGGACAATAGCATTACAGGCCGTATGTTTGCATTCATTTCAACAGGTGTAGTGTATACTGCGTGGCTGTTTGTGTTTGGCTTTGCAGCAGTTGCCGGCAGGCGCATATGGAATATTTTTGCTGTAAAAAGGAATTCAAGGACAAGCACAAGCCATGTGCGTATGGGCCATCTTGAAAACATAAAGAAAATAGTCAACAGGAGAAAACCAAGGAAGTAAATGTTATGTATAATACAAGACCAGTAAAAACCGGAAGGGAAAAAAAGGAAGTCAGCCCTATTATTAATGCTATTGTTCCTGTCCTTTTGGTTTTTGTTCTTTCTGTATCTGTCTTTTACGGAATGCATGCGTTTTCGGGCGCCCCCGAAAATACACAAACACATGATGCATCAAAGGAAAGCATACTGGCTTCCGGAAACATTCTTGAAACAAGTGCAATAAAATCTGCTGTTGTGCAAAAGCCACATGAAATAAACATTACAGATGCGAAGCACCTCGATTATGATTATTCATTTATTTCAGATATTTTTGATGATGTGAAGTCCCTTGACGGAAAATGGTCTGAGCCGGTCTATTCCGGAGAATATGTGCGGGTTGTTTTTGAGCGCAACCTGACTGCACAGAATGATATCACAATCTATGTGCGAAACAACCAGAGCTTAAATACGACAGTTGAAGTCTATCACAATAACAGCGATGAAAAGATAACACAATTTCCGCCAATAACTAAGGAAGGTTATTACAAAGTCCTGCTTACAGGAATGAAAGGGAGCCATGATACTTTTGATCTAGGTATCAAAAATTTTGATGAAAACCCATATGCCTATCTTGAGTTTGACCATATAATTGACCCGACAGGAAACCGCACAGTGACATCATGCGATGTTGATGATGTTTATAGTGATAGTTGTTATAATGCAATATCTGCGGACGCGGGGACGAGTTATGCATTGGCCCAAAATGCGCATATAGATGCCCCATTCCAGCAGTTGAATATTGTTGACTCTGTAAATTCAGCAACTTTGTATTATGATTCCTGGGCCGCTCTTTTGGGTGTGGGCGGTTGGGAAATTCATGTCAAAAGCACAAGAGGGGGCACTTCAATATGCAGTGAGAATCCCGCACCTGAAGACGGTTCTGAGACAAGGAACTCTCTTGATTGTTCTTCCGTTACTCCCACAGAGCTAAAAAACGGCGTGTGGCTGTATGTGATTAACAATGATGCAGGGACACCGCAGGATGTAAATCTTGATTATGTTTATCTTTATGTGGATTATGGAATAAATCCTCCTGCATATTCAAATATTGTAAAAAACAGATCAGCAGTTTATCAGTATGATTGGGTGCAGTTCAATGCAACCTGGGCAAGTGCTGTAGACCTGAACTACTCGCTTTTTTCAACAAACCTAAGCGGCTCGTGGGAGAATGCAAGCGCGCAGGCATTCAATCCGGCAGACAATGTCAGCACAAACATAAGCTATATCGATGCTGCAATCGGAACATCTGTTGGCTGGATGTTTTATGCGAACGATACTTACGGGAGCATTAACCAGACACCAGTGCAGCAGTTCACAGTCGGGGGTATCTTATGGAACCAGACATCACTGGATTTAGGCACCACTGACCAAGCCCAGGCCAATTTAAGCAGCAATATTCTATTGACAGGGTATCTGAACAACACAGATGTTGATGTGACATGCTTTGAAGGTAACTGTTCTACTATTACCTCTAACTTTACAGTTACAGACATAAACAATACAGACATTGTTGTTGCATTCAATTGCTCTACTGAAAATGTCGGAGTTTTTTCTGCTGATTTTTCTGTAAATTCAACTGAAGATATTTATCATTACAACATAAGTGTAGACTGTGTTATTGGTGTGGATATTATCCCGCCGCAAATAACAATAGATTCCCCGCAAAATGTAACTTATAATACTTCAAATGTATGGTTCAATGTCACTTTGGATGAAGCGGGTTCATGGTGCGGCTATTCTCTTGACGGCGCTTCAAATGTGACTATGGCCAATGATCCAACGGAGCATTTCTATAAGTATGTTTTTGTTTCTGAAAGCATCCATACAATAGTATTTTCCTGCAATGACACCTTCGGCAATATGAACGCTTCGACAGTTACGGAATATTTCAAAGTAGACACTGTGAATCCCCAATATTCCTATAGCCAGACAAATTCTACTGAAGCCGGCAGTTCTGTGCTATTCAGCCTGAAGTGGATAGACTACAACCTTACTCTTGAAGGCTATAATTTCAGCATTGACAACGGCACAGGTATATTTGCGAATGATTCCTATGCTGAAATGTCGGGCACAATTAACTGGTCTAATGTCACTAAGACCGTCAACTCAACTGTCGGTTCGCTAATCAGGTGGCGAATATCCGCTGATGACGATGCAGGCAATACAAATGTTTCGGAGATTTTCAGCTTCAATGCAATGGGCTATTCAAAGGTTTCCCAAATAAGCAATGATGCCGTTTATCCCCCTTATCTTGCGAATGGTTCGTCTACAGTCTTTTCATGCAGGGTTGTCAACAACAGGACAGGAGCGGTGGCGGCAGGATATAATGTATCTTTCTATGATAATCTTACAGGATATTTAGGATCAAACATAACTGTTTCAGGCGGCTTAGCATACTGGAACTATACTGATTCAACAGCAGACCCCCCAAAGGATATTAACATTACCTGCAACATAACTGATAATTCAACGCTTTATTATAACGCAAGCTCTGAAAATTTTAAGACATTCATACTCGAGGTGTATGAGTCAGGCACTGACGGGGTTCCGCCGAACATAGCGAATGTGTCCATAATAAATGCAGATGCATCAAATGTATGGCTTGGACAGAACCTGACAATCTATGCTGATGTTACGGATAATGTAGCGCTTGATTCAATATATGTCTATATAACAGACCCGGATTCTGTAACAAAGGCGTATGATATGTTCAATAACTCATGGGAATACTACTATCTGCCATGGAAGAACGGCCAGTATTCATACTACATTTGGGCAAATGATACATCGGGAAAAGAAAATACAAGCATTACATACACTTTCAATGTAAGCTCTAATGCCACAATAAATATCGCCGCTTTGAATAAGAGTTATGGTAAAAATGAGTGGGTTAATATATCTGGCGGTACGCTTTATAATGAATCTGCGCCAAGCCTTTCCGACGGAACGCCAAGCCCGACAATCCATGACCCTACACGCGCGTTTTATATTGAATGGGATATGGGGAGCTATACGGATCCTGATGACCTTGCAACAGTGACAGACCCCCATACTGTTGATGTAACAGACAATGACGATCTTACATTTGCAAGCATTATTTATGAGCCCAACGGGGATCCCCCGAATGTGGGCGGGCTTACTGTAACCTATCCAGAACACCCATTGAAATACCAGAACATTACAGTCAATATTAAATCAAGAACGCAGAAAGGCGGCGGACAGTTTTATAACATAACTTATTACACATACCTTCCTGACAACAACAATGTCAATACGACAAGCAATTATTCAAGGATACAGTTTTTTATTGAAGGAAAATTTGAATGGTATCTTTTTGACATTACCGATATCTTCCATGCAAACAGGGATAATATGTATGGAGAGCTAAGAACCCGGGTTGTGACAACAACAGACACGACACTCGGGCAGGCGCAGTTGAGGATAGCTGAATTTGAATTCAATCTTACAGAAGATGTTGTGCTGCCTTCATGGTCCGGGTTGGGGCAGAATATAACTTATGTGCCTGAAGACGAGGCAGTTGGAGTCTATGCGTACTGGGGCGACAATGTTGCGATGAATGAGGCAAAACTGGTGTCAAATGAGACAGGCTCATGGCAGGAGCGGACAATTTCAATCGGTCCTTACAATGAATCATGGAGCAATTTTACAATTGACACAACAGGGATTGCAGCAGGCACGGTTGTCGGCTGGTATATCAATGCAACAGACTATGCGGAAAACGAGAACCAGACAGACACAAGAAGCTTTGTCGTGGAGAAATCATATTTTGAAAATACAGGCTCAACAAATGTTTCCGGTTATTTTCTGATGGATGTGCAGTACTATAATGAATCTCTTGGCGGGTGGTCGCTTACAGATGTGATTGTGAATGATACAAATACAAGCACATTGAGAACCTTTGATGCTTCTGTTATGTTTGACATTGACACTTTGTGGAATCCTGTATCCTGGAATATTTCAACAAGCCCTGCGGGAACTTACAGGGCATGGGCCGCCATTATCAATTCAACAGAAGGCATTCTGGTAGGTGAAGACGGGGTTGCGATGGCTGATGCGTATAATTTTACGATATCATATACTGAAAATATAACAGCCCAGCCAGAGACTGTCGGCTACGGATACCCTGTTTCAATAAGTGCTGACATTGATAACCCTCGGGGACTTTCCGGTGTGTATGTGAATATAACCCGGCCGGACTCAACGACTTATTTTGAGCAGATGACAAATATAGCAGGAAATACATGGCAGTATAATTTTTCAAAGACATGGAATATGGGTAAATATACATACTATATATGGTCAAATGATACTGACGGGTATGCGGACAAGACCGGGGAATATACATTCAATGTAGACGCCCGGCTTTCAATAAACGGCGCGCCTGAAGAGAGTGTTTACGGCGCAAATGAAGATGTAAATCTTGTATATGAGACATACTATAATGCGGCACCGCCATCGATAACGCCAATATCTCCTTCAGAGACAACAGTAAATACAACAGGCTCGTGGCAGTATAGGTGGGATACAGTACAGTCGAACTTCAATTTTTCAGATTCTGAGATTGAAGGGTTTACAAATGTATTGTCAACTGTGTCTGACGGAAGCACACTTACAGACACAACAGTAGAGACCGACCTAACCGCAGAGCCGCAGACTTTTAGGGCAATTGTTTCGAATTATGCTGAAAGCAAGAACAAGTATACCTCAATAATCCTAAGGGTTCAGATGAGAAATGATGCCGGTGTTGCAAATACAAATGATTTCAGGGTTTATGGATATAATACCGACGGTGATTCTGTAAACACCACAAATTACAACGAGACTTCAACACAGACAACCGGCGGCTATGTTTGGTATGACTATAATATAACAAGCACAATAAAGGAGTCGTTATATGCTCAGATAAGGACAAGGTTTATGGTTCCCGATGATATAGGCCTTGACGGCGCAGGATACGCAATTGAAGTTGCAGAAGTAAGGTATAAGCTTACAGCTGAAAATGCTTCTCCAAAGTATTCTGATTTTGCGCTTTCA
>JAUVEX010000104.1 GCA_030594585.1 archaeon
TAGCTATACGGTGATTAAAATAGACCAGACAAAAATGCTTCAATTAGAGATATTAAAAGAACAGGGACAGCAGATGGCACAGCAGAAGTCTCAGATTTCAATGCAGGTGCAGGAACTGGAATATACTAAAAACACAATAAAAGACCTTAAAAACGCAAAAAAAGGGACTGAAATGATGATTCCTATAGGCACAGGAATGTATGTCAAAGGAAAAATCGAGAGTGTGGATGACATAATAACAGCTATTGGCGGCAATGTTGCTGTTGGAAAAACACTGGATGATGTTAAAGAAATAATTGATGAGCGAATGAAAAGGATGAAAGAGCTTGAATCACAGATTGACGCAGAGCTTAAAAATATAGATTCTGAAGGCGAAAAGCTTGTAAAAGAATTGCAGAGCGTGCAAGAAAAAGATGTTGCTTGCGGTCCTAAACACTGATTCTGGTCAATTATTTGCGGGTTTGGTTTGAATGTTTGGCTTGTTTAAAAAGAAAATATCTGCCGCAGTTGAGGCTGTTTCTGAAAAGATTGCGGGCGGCAGCGAAAAAAAAGAGGCTGTTTCTGAAAAGCCGCAGCCTAAAGAAAAACCAACGAAACCTGTTGTAAAAAAAGAGGAGCCAATTGCAAAAGCTGAAGAACCAAAAGCAAAAGAAGCTCCAAAGGCCGAAGAGCCTGAAAAAAAAGGAATATTGGCAAAGATTACGGGCACATTCACTGAAAAAACATTGTCTGATGATTTTCTAAAGGATGTCTTGTGGGATTTAGAGCTTGCTCTTCTTGAAAACAATGTGGCCCAAAATGTTTCTGAAAAGATAATAATAGATATTAAGGAAAGCCTTTCAGGCAAATCAGTAAGGAAAAAGGAAGCACAGGAGATAATCAGCAATACCTTGAAATCAAACATACTTGAAGTTCTTGATCTGCCTAAAATTGATATTAATGCTAAGATTCGCGAAAAACAAGGCGAGCCGCTTGTAATTGCACTTATTGGCTTTAACGGAGCCGGAAAAACAACAACTTCTGCAAAGCTTGCCCATTATTTTATGAAAAACAAGCATAGTTGCGTTTTTGCTGCAGCGGATTCTTTTAGAGTTGCCGCAATTGAGCAGTTAGAAGAGCATGCTTTAAAATTAGGTGTAAAAATCATAAAGCACAATTATGGGGCAGACCCTGCTGCTGTTATTTTTGACGCATGCGCGCATGCTAAGGCAAAGCATATTGATGTTGTTATTGCAGACACCGCAGGCCGTGTGCATACTGACAAAAATCTTTTGGCAGAGCTTGAAAAAATTGTTCGTGTCAACAAGCCGGATTTGAAATTTTTAGTTGTTGAGGCAATTTCAGGAAATGATGTTGTTGAGCAGGCGCGCATTTTCGATTCAGTGGGCATTGACGGCGTTGTTCTTACTAAATGGGATGTTGATGAGAAAGGCGGTGCTGCTTTAAGCTTATGCCACACGCTTAAAAAACCGATTGTTTTCCTGGGTACAGGACAAGGATACGACGATTTTGTTGAGTTTGATGCAAAGGAAGTCTTGAAAAGTGTTTTTTAGAGGAGTGCAATAGATAACCTTTATATAAATTACAGGTGCAATTAAGAGAAGCAGATATGTTTCTTAAACAAATCATATTTTTTAATTTCAAAGGAGTTGGATAAAATGGATCAAAGACCGCTTGACGCACTTAACAAAGCAAAAGGCAAACCAGTATATTTGGTGCTTAAAAACGGGCGCGAAATCACAGGAACGCTTCAGGCACTTGACATACATCTGAACATGTGGCTTGAAAACGCAGAAGTTACATTTGAGGACAAAAAATCATCATATGGCGACCTTCTTGTACGGGGAGACAGCATTGTTTTAGCATCTCCTGCAAATCAATAAGATTTATAAAACTATACTGCTACTTGTATGTATTGTATTTTAGAATAGATAAGTGATTCTATGGATGGAAAACCTTCATTTGGAAAGAGAAACAAGCTTGTTCACATGATTTGCCGAAGATGCGGCAGGCACGCGATGCACATAACACATAAAGCTTGTGCTGCATGCGGTTTTGGGAATACTTCCCGAATGAGAACATATGCCTGGAAAACAAAGATAGGTATTGTAAAGAAATCAAGGAAATGATTACTTAAGGTGAAATAAATGGGTATATGGCAAACAAAATCAAAAAGAAAATCCACTGGCGGATTATTGCATACTTCAGCACTTAAAAGAAAACACGCTACAGGATCCAACCAGATTAAGACAATAATCGGTGATTTAGCTGTAAAAGTTGTTAGAACCAAAGGCGGAAATGCAAAAACTAAAGTTGTGTCATCTTCAACCGTAAATCTGATTGACAAAAAAACAGGAAAAGCAAAAAAAGTAAAGATTTTGGATGTTCTTGAAAACAAGGCAAACCCGCATTTTGTGCGCCAGAAGCTTCTGACCAAAGGCGCTGTTGTAAAGACAGACGCGGGCAAAGTAAAAATTACCTCACGGCCTGCACAGGACGGCGTTATAAACGGCGTTGTTGTTGAATAAGTTTTTTTAGTTCTTTAGTTAGCTTTGGCTATTTTGGTTTTTCGTGAATCAATAGTTTCATAAATATTAATTTCTTAGTAACAACTATGAGTGAATTACAACTATCCTACGAACAGCTAATCGAGGTAAAAAACCAAGTAGTAGGAGGAACCGCTATAAGAGATGTTTTAGAAGGCAATTTTCCAATGGCTGAAATTGCAATTATTAGAGGATATGACCAGTTAGCGTACGATACATATATCGCAGGTGCTTTCTTTGATAAACAAATTGCACAAGATAAAATGGCAAAAATTTCGCTTAAGAAAATTAAACCAGATCTATACCATATTGTTACCGGAACAATTTCTGATTTAGAAGAAGGAAAAATTAAAGATTTACCACGTCTAAGACCATTTAATGAATGTGACATAAGAAGAGTCTATAAAGAATTAGAAATTGCTCTCGAAGCTATTGATGAGTGATATTATTTCTTAGTTAGTGTGTTAATTTTAATTCAATTTCCGCCAAACAACCGAATCGAACACACAAACTGTTTTTGTGGTGATGTTTAATTTTTTTTATTTTTAGACATCAAGTATACAGCAATTATAGAAAGTATAATGAGTCCAATAATTACGGGAGAATATATATTTTTTTGGGTGGGTGCATCTTTAATAATACAACCAATACTTGCTACTGAAGCTTTTGTTTCATTTTCTTTGCAATTATTAACGCAGCCAATATATGTGCAATTCATATCTGCCGGATTTTGTTCAACTTTTCCGCCGGTGCATATATCAAT
>JAUVEX010000037.1 GCA_030594585.1 archaeon
GATAGTTTACAACTTCCTTGCTTAATCCTACTCGTTTTGCAATGACCGAAAAGGGACGCCTTCCATCATCGAACAATTCTTTTAGTATTTTCCTGTCTTTTATTGTAAGGACATTCAAAGGAATGTCGTAATCTTTATCCATAATTTAACAAATGGTAATAAATCTATATAAATGTTTCTATTTGATAAAAAAGAATGACCATAATTATATATTCTATTAAACACTACTTATGGATAACAACTTATTTGAGGTGTGATGTTATGAAAATAGATGGATTTTATGTTGCTTTTAAAGAAATAGACTTAGAAAATCAAAGTCCGCTTGAGGTCTTAACTACGGTGTATGGTATAATGGATTCTGTTGACCCAGTAACTTGTGCACACAACATAAAAGATGGACTTGGTTTGTATATTCGTGATTGTGATAGTGAATGGTCTCCTACGGAAAAGGATATGTTTATTGATGAGGTATATGGTGCTTTGAAAAAAAATATTGACTTAGAAACTCAAACTCCGTTTGAGGTCTTAACTGAGTTGTATGAAGTTATGGATTTTATGAGCCCTGTAGAGCCTATAAGTTCTGTAAAAGAAGCTCTTGAACAGTATCTTCTTGATAATGGATGGTCTCCTGAGCATGAGGATTGATAACCTTTGCGATTAAAAATGCAGAACAAGAGTTATACAATAAATTATTATTTTTAGGTGAAAAAATGCAAGAATTAGATGAAATTAAAAAGATTGCCGGAGAATTGCCTGATGGAGTCATATATTTTAAGGATCCGGGCTCAACTGAAGAAAGATATCTTATAAATGTAAAAGATCCTTCTGAAATGAATGAGATAATGGTTGCACTTAAACAACTTGATAATGCAGATCAGGATAATTCTTATTTAGAATATGGTCTTGGGGGACTTTCAAATAAATCTTTTTTTGCAGAAATAACATACCAAAAGATACGGAGTAATGCAGATGAAGAAAAAATTATATGTATTTATCCAATAAAGCCCGATACTTTTTCGCGTGTCAATGTTCCAAGAAATGCAGAAAATGTGTTGTTGGTTGCGGAAAAAAGTGATGATAAAGGAGCAATAATATTTAATATAACGGATATAAATTATCGTATAAATTTAGACTATAAGTGATTTTACAGCACATAAAATTTTAAAAATAATTTAATGTAGTGGTTTGAAAATTTGATGGGGTTTAATTAACTTTGTTTGTTGGGGCGCCTTGGAGAAAGTTTTCTATATTTTCTACAAAAATTTCTTGTTTATTGATTCCTGCTTCTTTTGTGATGCAGCCAATTGGGGGATAAATTATGCAGTTGGGGTATTTTGATAATCTTTCGAGATTTTCTTTTGTCATTTCATCAGAATGGTCTAAAATGAATGTGATGTCTTCAGATTTTAATCTTATTTCCAACGCATCAATATCCACCAATTCCATTGGGGATGTGTTTATGACTATTGCGCCTTTTTTTATTTTTTGAATCCGGTCTTTATTTAAGAAATTTTCTGTATCATTTGTATGTGAAAGATGCAGTGTTAAAAAATCTGATTTAAGAATCAAATCATCTGCATTTTCGTATTTTATTCCTTTTGATTCTATGTCAATTTTTCTGTTTCTAGACCAATAGCCAACATCTGCGCCAAAGCACAGAGCAAGTTCTGCGACCCGTTTACCGATATTTCCAAGACCCAATATTCCGAATTTTTTGTTTTTAATTTCTGTTGGCAAAAATCCGTCTTCTGAATAATTTCCATTTCTTGTCTGCTTTTTTGCGGTCTCAAGCTCTCTTAATTGCTCTAAAATGACTGCAAAAACAAGTTCTGCGACAGATTCAGTGCTGTAGTTTGGGACATTACAAACTACAATTTTTTTGCTTTTTGCATAATTAATATCAATATTTCCGTAACCTGTTCCAAACATTCCGATATATTTTAAGTTTGGTGTATTGTCGATTGTGTTTTTATCGATTTTTACACCAAAACCCACTAGCAGACAGTCTGTATCATTAAGATTCTCTACAATTTTATTGCTGTCTTTAGCAAGATGTGTTCTCTTCTTAGAAATTGTGTCAATTATGACCCAATGGCTTGGACTAAGTTGCTCTTCATTCACATTAATGACTAGGATTTTGTTGAATTCCATCCATTATGTATGTTATTTTTATCTAATGTAAGTTCTTATTGAATTTTACGCTTAATGAAAAGATTTATATGTGTATTTGTTTATATTGCGTATTATGAGGAAATATAGCAAAAATCTATTAACACTTGATGTAAAAGATCAAAAAATATTTGTAGAGCTATTTAAGAACGGGCGGGCGCCATACTCGACGATTTCAAAAAATACCCATATGTCTAAAGATGCAGTTCGATATCGATTTGATAAGTTAATTAAGGAAGGACTTATGACCAATATCACAACAATAATAGATATCAATAAGCTTGGATGGTCTTCGTCTCTTGTTTTTTTTAAATTTATGAATCTTGATAAAATAAAAATAAAACAATTTATATCTTATTTGGTTGAAAGCCCTTTTGTTGTAGAACTTCTTGAATTTGCAGGCAGTTGGGATTTTGCCGCCAGATTTCAGCATAAAGACCCAATTCATCTAAATCAAATAATTAATAAACTTGAAGGAAATTTTCCTTACTTGATTGATAATTATTCAATATTTTTTATATCTGAAAGTATTTTTTTGCCATACAATGTGCTTTTTGAAAATGATGCATTTCAGTTTTCTCCTGTTAAAATTCAGCCATACAAAATAGATGATTTTGATTTGAAAATTTTAACTGCGATATCTACCGATGGGCGAAAATCATTGGCACAGCTTGAAGAAGAATTAAAAGAAAATAGAATGACTATTTATTACCGGATGAAAAAGATGATGAAATCCGGATTGATACAACATTTTAGGCCAAATATGTTCACAGAAAAACTAGGGCTTCATTGGTATATGGTTAAAATAAAATTAAGCCAGCGTTCTGATGAAAAAATAAATTCTCTTATTAATAGATTAAAGAATTTCAAACAAACTAATCATATACTGTTAGGGTTTGGTGCGGCAGACATAATTTTCTATACGCAGGTAAAAGTTGTTCAAGAACTACAAGAGATTATCTATATGCTTCGCGAGGATTTTAGTGATGAAATAAAATCAATAGAGTTCGATAACACTATAAACGACTACAAATGGGATTTTTTCCCTAAGGGTTTTTTGAAGGAAATTGGCAGATGATATTGTGATTGAAACAAGCAGTTTTACGCGATTTATCGCGTAAAACTCCGATAAGGGCGCAGTTTGTGCCTCGAAGAGAAAAAACTATTCGTTTTCGCCTTGTATTGATTCGAGCATGCTTACGAGATTCCAAATTTCGGTTCTTGAAAATGCGGCGATGTTGGGGTCGTTGCTTGCTTCTTCAAGAAGGCTTGTGACTGTTGAAAGCTTGACTGAGTCTGTTTCTTCCTCTTTCTGAAGAATTTCTGCTGCTTCTGCTATCATAGCTCTTATATTTCTCGGTATTCGCCTGTCTTCAGACATTTCAAGTACCAAAGGAAGAATATCTTTTATTTCGCTCATAAGCACCACCTCTAACAAAAAGAATGACTGATAACTATAAGGCTTTAAACTCTTTTTATAGGTTTGCCTCAATTTAGTGGTTTTGCCTTGTTTTTAAATGTTTCTTCTAATTTTTGAAGTATGCGGTTTTTCACATCAAGGACGCATTTTGGATTTTTTCCATTTGCAGATGCTGCAAGTTTGTGGCCGCCAACACTTCCACCAATAAGGGATTCTGCGGTTTTTAGTATTTCAACAAGATCTGTTTTGTTTTTAAGGTCGTGGCGCATTCTGGCGCTTATGCGGATATCATTGTTTTTTGTGTTCATGACAATTGCAATGTCTGCGGCAGAACGGACAAGTGCTAATGCAATTTGTGACTCAAAAGAGCCGGTTCTTGAAAATGCGACAACAATATCACCTACACGATATGAATCTATCCGTTTGAATGATTTTATTTTAGCAATTCTTGATGAAATGTCTTCCTGAACTGTGAGGGCTGAAAATATTTCCTGAAGTTCTGTGTGTTCCAAAAGTTTTGTTATAATCTCTATGTCTTTTTTGTCTGCAATCCTGAAAAAAGCAGTATCTGCGACAATGGCGCATAAAAGGAAAAAAGATATTTCTTTTGTTATTTTTGTGTCAAGCTCATCCAGTATTTTCCATACAATGGTGGCTGTTGCATGTGCGGCCATATCTTTTAGGACTGCAAAGGCGTTTTCTTCAAGATTGCCTTTTTCATGGTGGTCAATGACTGCGAGCTTTGCCCCCACAGGTATTTTGAAATCTCCAAGCTGTTCTTTTGATGAAACATCAACAACAATGTATGTGCTGTATTCTTTTTCAAGAGCCTTTAAAATCGGGTATGGGTATTTTTTCAAGATGTTTGCGGATTGCCGGGATATTCCTGCGGGTGCTAAAATATCTGTTTTTATTCCTGATTGAAAAAGCCCGCGAGATAATGCTATAGCGCTTCCGATAGCATCAGGGTCTGCATTGTGGTGGACAAGAATTGCAGCGGTTTTTTGTTCCAAAAGTACGCCCATTAGTTTTTTCAATTCTTTTTTCTTTTTGCTTGACAGGCCTTTTTTTTCTTCGTTTAGATCAAAAAGGTTGATAATTTTTTTGTAGTCTTTGTGGTTCTTGTTTGCGCAGAATCCGTTTTTTCCTTCAATAACAAAGCCGGCTTCAACAAACTCACCTATGTCTTTATGGCATACAGAATAGGCAACGCCGGAATCTATAGACACCTGCCTTATTGAAAAGTTTTCTGCTGTTAATACGATTGGCAGTATCCGTATTTTTGTTTTTGAGCCGATGATGTTTTCTATCATTTGTGAAAATTATACGCAATCATTAATAAAGGTATCTATTTTTAGATATGGTTGTGCTTTTTTAGGTAGTTGCCGTAAACTATAAAAACCCTGTTGGTTATATATTTTTTATGGCTTCTAAAAAAGATTTAAAGAAGGCAGCAAAAAAGAATGCTGACAAGCTGCTATCCGGTGTAAAGTTAGATGCAAAGACAATTGCTATTCTTTTGCTTGTTCTTGTAATTGCCGTGATTATTATCCCGGAAAAAACAAGCGATGTATCCAATGATAATGATGTTTCTGATACAGTGCAGGCGCCAAAACAGGAACCAACACCAACAAAATTTCCCGAAGTCCCAAAAGAAACAACACCATCCTTTAAATTTAATGGATTGAAGTGGAGCGGTACTTGCGGGGCAAGCGAAACATCTTCTATATCGTTTCAATATGAATCTGATTTTGACGGCAAGCTTAACTGGAACGGTTCGGATTTCACAATATCTAAAAGTGCAACTGAGCGACCTCTTGTAAGCAATCCTGAAGAAGGGACATATAATTTTTACATAACCGACGACACAACTGCAAAAATCTATGAGTCTGTGGTCGTGTTTTCAAAAGCAAAGGCACAGGTATCAGGAGACATTGTGTTGGATTCACCGGTTCTTTATGAATACCCTTCAGGACTTAAAGATTACGGTATTGACATAACCGTAATAATACAAAACACCGGAACAATGCCTGGTTGTGTATATGTTGGCGGGAATGTAGGCACAAAAAATATTGGATCTAAGTGCGGTTACTTCTCTGAGCCGGGAACAACAGAAGAATACACTTGCCGTGCAGAAGTAACTTTAGGACAGGGAACTTATGATTACAGGATATTTATTTCCGGCCTTGAGGATGCGTTTGTCAGGACCGGAAGCGTTTCTATTCCTGTTTAAGTTATTTAACCGTAACTGATTTTGCCAGATTTCTCGGCCTGTCAGGATCAAGCCCGTTTAGGACCGCAAGATAATAGGATAATACCTGTATGGGTATTATGTTTGCAATGGGCGATGTTCCGTTAAGCTCAGGCACTTTTATATGAAAGTCAAATGCTTCGTTGTCCTTTGGGCTTATGCCAATTACAAAAGCACCCCTTGCCTTTACTTCCATGCAGTTGGATATCATATCGTCAAAAGTCTCGTCACTAGGAGCAAAAGCAATTACCGGAGTTCTTTCTTCAATAAGGGCCATGGCCCCATGTTTTAATGCCCCTCCTGAAAATGCCTCTGCATGAATGTATGATACTTCTTTTATCTTAAGGGCTGCCTCTTCTGCTGTTGGATAGCTTAAGCCCCTGCCGATTAAGTACATATGCTTTGAATCTTTCAGGCGCATTGCAAGATTTTCAAGTTTTTTTATTTCTGTGTCTGATGTCAGTTCATCTACTTTGTCTGCTGCGTATTTTAACCATTCCCTGCCTCTTTCAAGCCTTCCTGTAACAGCATATGCCAAAAGATGCAGAATCGCAAGCTGGGATGTGTATGTTTTTGTTGCAACAACACATATTTCCGGTCCTGCATTCATAAGAAGTGAAACATCCGAAGTTCTTGCAAGGCTTGAGCCCATTACATTTACAATAGATATTATTTCAACACCTTTTTCTTTTGCAGCTTTTACTGCGGAAAGCACATCTGCCGTCTCTCCTGATTGCGATAGGGTAATCATAAGTGTTTTTGGTGTCAAGAAGTTTTTGTAGTATTCGAATTCTGAGGCATCGGCAACATTTACATGTTTTCCTGCGTGCTTGGAGAACATATAGGATGCGGATTTTGCAGCGTTAAGGGATGTTCCTGCGGCAACAAAGAAAACACCAAAGCCTTCGTTTATTTTTTGGGCAAGCCCTTCAAGGACACTGTCTTTTTGGGCAAGCGCATTTTTTATTGTCTCTTTTTGCTCTTTTATTTCTTTTATCATGTAATGATCAAAATCGCCTTTTTTTGCCTGCTCTACGCTCCAGTCTATATGGTGCTCTTTTTTTTCAACAACGCGCCCGTCAAGAAGATTATAGAACACTGGCCGGTCTTTAAGTATCACAAGCTCGTTGTCATCTACAAAAAGGACATCTTTTGTGTGCTCTATAAATGCGGGGATGTCTGATGCGACGAAGTATTCCTTGTTTTTATGGTCTACCCCAATAACAAGAGGCGAATCCCTTCTTGCGCATACAAGGTCAGGACAGTCTTTGTGGGCGCAGACAATAGCAAAACTTCCTTTAATGTCTGATAATGCGCTTTTTACAGCTGTAAGGAAATCTGTTGTTTTTGTATATTCTTCAATAAGATGCGCTATTGCTTCGGTATCTGTCTGTGATGTAAATGTGTGGCCTTTTTGTAAGAGTGTGTCTCTAAGCGTCTGGTAATTTTCAATTATGCCGTTGTGGACAACCGCTATTTTCATATCTGTTGTTGTGTGCGGGTGTGTGTTTTCTTCTGTGACTTTGCCGTGTGTGGCCCAACGGGTATGGCCCATACCCATGGTTCCTTTTGCGATTTTTTCTTCATGTTCTTTTGCATCGGATATTTTTCCTACCTGCTTGAATATTTCGAGTCCCTGGGCGTTTTTGATTGCAACGCCCCAGGAATCGTATCCCCTGTATTCCAGCCGGGATAGGCCTGAAAGAATTATGTCTGCTGCGTTTTTAGAGCCTTTGTAACCGATTATTCCGCACATATTATCTGCCTTTGTATTATTTGTATTTTATTTATGTTTTAGTGCGGCAATATATATAAACTTAATTGAAAAACGCAATCAAGCGCTATTAAATTAATTATAGTGGTTTTCTTTGCTATTTATAAAGTTTTTTGAAAAGATTTATAAGTTTTATAATACCATTATAAACTAAGTTATAATTAATGTGGTGGTAACAATGGCAAAACTTATGAAGGAAAAAAACAACCAGACATTCATAAAAGATGTGAAGATAATCGCGAATTCACAGATACTTAAAGGGCTTTTTAATGATTCCCGCTGGCAGATTTTAAAGGTTTTGGCGGAAAAACCCGCATATCCTGCTCAGATTGCAAAGAACCTTAAGATGCACGAGCAGAAAGTATATTATCACATCCGCCAGCTTGAGGCAAGCGGGCTTGTAGAGGTTGTGCTTAAAGAAGAGCATTCAGGCGCGCTTGCAAAGTATTATTCTCCAACAGCATATGCTTTTGCGCTTGAGCTTCCGGGAGGCGATGAGAGCCTTTTAAGTTCGCCAATAAAAGAAGAGCATAAAAAATTCGCTGAATTTATGGTGCCTTTTATTCAAAGCGGAAAATTCAATGCGAACATAGTTGTGGGATCTCCTGACCCCCACGGCCCGCACCAGGTTCGCGCCAGAGACGGGCATTATGCAATTGAGCTTGCAATGTTTTTTGGGTCATATGTAACACTTCCAAAAAAACAATTCGTGTTTTTAGATACTGATGTAAAATCACAAAAGAGTTACGACGAAAATCTTATTGTGATTGGCGGAGTGCTTACAAATATGGTTGCAAAAGATGTGAACAAGAGCCTTCCTATTTACTTTGATGAAGAGATGTTCCCTTACAGGACGATATTTTCAAGAAAAACAGGAAAAACATATTCTGAAGAAAATATAGGGATTATTGTAAAAACCGCGAACCCCAAAAATCCTGAAAAATCAGTGCTTATTGCTGCGGGAAATACGCATTGGGGCACAAAAGCTGCAATAAGGGCAATAACAACCATGGCTGA
>JAUVEX010000025.1 GCA_030594585.1 archaeon
ATCTTTTGGATTAAAGAATGACATCTTTTTTGTGTCTGCAATGTTTCCAAGCCAGAAAGCATCATCTGCCTTTCCGGGCAGCTTTGAGAAGTCTGTAGGGAACACATATCTTGCCTTGAGTTTCTTTTGCTTTTCGTACCATAAGTAACTATATGCGGCGCCGGCAATAAGAAGCAATACAATAATTGCAAAAAGCGCATTTTTCTTTTTTTCTTCAGACCAGAAAGGATTCACAACCTTAAATGCCGCTGTCTTTGTAACTATGCCTTCAGATATACCGTCTTTGTAGAGCACTTGGACTTTTAAGTAGTAGTCTCCCTCTGTGATGTTTGATTCCATTATCGGAACAGAATAAATGAATGTGTCTGTATGCCAAAGCTCTTTTATTTCTTCTCCTTCATAGACAACTTGGCTTGTTTTTGAATCATAGATTGCGTATTTATATGTCAGGTTCATGTTGTTGAATGCAAGGTTCTGAACAGATATTGCAAACTTTGCAGTGCCATTTTCATCCACTTCGTAAGTAAGTGCATCAACCTGGATATCAACAAGTGGCTTTTCTGAATTACCCACAAGCACCATTGCATATGCTTCTGTTGAGACGCCCATAGATGAAGCAACAATACGCCCAGAATATGTGCCAAATTCTGTATTGTTTGTAATGGATACGATAATGCTTGTCTTGTTTGTTGATACCGGCGCTAAAGATAATTTCTCATCAACGAAAGATATAAACGGCGAAATTGCGCCGCTTACGGAAAGGTCTAAAACAATGCTTTCGTTCTTTTTATTTGTGGCCCAAAGCTCGAATTCCTGTGTTTCCCCGGGCATAAGCCTTGCTTCAGAAAGTGTGGTTTTTAGTGTAAATTCGGCTATTTTTGCAATGCAATCTTCAGGACAGCTAATTGCATCTTCGGTAATGTCGCAGATGCCATCTCCGCAAAATCCTGAAAAACCAAGGGCTCCGCCCGAACTACCCCCAATAGTATTATCATCGCCGCCTCCTGTGCCTGTGTTTCCGCTGCCGATATATTCACTTACAATGTATGTAGATGTTGTTGTGCTTGTGGCAGTTATTATATTGTTTGCCTTATCCCTTATTCCTGTAAGCTGTACCCAATCGCCTGAAGCGCAGTCAATTGCTGAAAACTTGCTGCACTTATATACATATAATTGATCCTCATCAACATTTTCGTTGTTAGATATAAGGTCGTTTAAGTTGTTTGTATAATCAAGGCTTAGGATAACCGAAGTTATGTCAAATGTGCTATTTATAGATACGCCGGCAATGCCGTATCCTTTGGTTGTTGAAGGCAGGTCAAGTTCTGTTAAAGGAACGCTGTCAAAAATAAGAGGGTTTATAAGTTTTCCTGCGATCTTCTCTGCAGCTTTAAGGTCTGCATCCATGAATGTTATTTCATGCCGGTCTATTATTGTCTGGTTAAGCACCTCCGGAAGATGCAGTATTACTCCAATATCATATGTCCTGTTTCTGATGGCTGTGTTGTATTGTATTCCGGTGCTGTTTGAGTTAAATGATATTAGCTCTTTTGGCGTTCCGGGTCTATACAAGCTGAAATTGGCTTTTACAGGAAGGGCTGTTGTTGTTATGTTTCCTTCAAAGAAAATTTCCGGATATACATCAAACCAACTGTATGATTCGGTTGTATGCCCAAGAGAGTCATTGGTGTGTATTGTTATGTCATAATCCCCTTCAAGGGTTGTATTGGTAAAATTAAATTCGTACAATCCACCAATATTGTCCATAGTCGTATTTTCGAAAACAGCACCGGTCTCATTGTAGGTTATTACAACAATTGCGGCGGATACATTTGTGTTATCTGTTATATTGCTT
Organism: archaeon; assembly: GCA_030594585.1. Taxonomy (GTDB): domain Archaea; phylum EX4484-52; class EX4484-52; order EX4484-52; family B79-G9; genus GLR112. Next base: position 1,856 of record JAUVEX010000025.1, read on the forward strand.
CTGATATTTACGGTCTCTCCGGGAGCAGCAGATGTGGCATTTGTTTCTATAACAACAGGACCTGTTACATCCCTGTAGATCACTGTTTTATTTTCCTTATCTGTAGCATATCCATCTGCATGATCTGCCCGAACCTCAAGGCTGTTGTTTACAGGGTTTCTGGGTATATGCGGAAGCGCGCATGCAATGTTCCATGTAAATCCCCCGAGATATGTGGCATTGATTTCATCGCACAGAACCCCCCCCACATAAACGCTCCATGAAATGCCTAAAGCAGGCCCTGCAGGCAAATTGTTGTATGAAGCATCCAGAGCTATATTTGAAATCGTATCATTCTCAGTAACATTTAACGCAGGCGCAGCTTCAACAGGATCCATGATATCCAAAGACATTTCCGTAACATCAAAATCAATTGTGGTATTCAACTGTTCATTAACTTCGCCATTTGTAAAATGAACAACTGCTGTAAAAAGCCCTTCGCTTGTTAATGTATTGTATTTCGGTGTTACTGTTCTTGTTGATGATACAGGGACTTCTATCTGGCCGCCAGTCACATCAACACCTGTTTCATTTAAAACGCTGATATATGACGCCCCTAAACCGCTAAGAGTTATATTGATAAAAATAGATTGGTTTGAAAGGCGGTTTGTGATTGTAATCGGCGTCATTGAACCCTGATTGTTTATAATAGTTGCCTTGTAAATGTATTCCGGCGTTACATTAAATGATGTAACATTCTCGCCGCTTGTGTATTCCGGTTCTTCTTCCTCGCCGCCGGTCTCATTTTCCTGCGCGGCTCCGGCATTTACATCTAAGAGTGATATATGTTCGTAGGATTCTTTTGGATAAGCAGCATAATACTCGCCAGTATCATGCTCTATACTGCATTTAACTGTAGCATTATCAAACTTAAAAGGCTTCCAGTTTATTATTGCCTCTCCGTTTGTGCCTGTTTTTGAATCTTCATAAAATCCGAAATTATCAAGGTACATAACGCCGCTTGCGATACCTGTGTTTGTGTTGTTAAAATGCAGGCCATACCTCTTGAGCTGCGGGCAGTTGGTTGTTATATTTTCGTTTTCTAAATCCACAGCCCTGTGGTTCCACCCGAGTGTGAAGTTACTCTGTACATCTATTGAAGAGCATAATGTGAGCAAAGCACCATTATAAAAATCAAGTGTTGCATTTAATCCAGTTAAGGTTTCAGGAATATATATCCAGAAAGATATTTTCCTTTGATTCAGCCAAATAGATGTTGAATAGCTCCAATAGCTGCGATAAATATAGTACATGGCCCCGGGAGCCATTGTTGTTATATTTGCGCGAAGGCTGTAAATCCCTTCTTTTCTAAATGTATAATTTGATTCGCCCCCCAATAGGACATTCGCGCTGTTGGCTTTCCAGCAGGCGCCCAAACCAGAACAGGTAAAATCCAAATTTTCCATATCATCAGTGGGTGTTGTTTCTGCCACCTCTTTTGCATTTTCAAGTGTTGTGTCGATAAGGTTGATGTTGTCAATAGTCATGGATTCGTTTAAGGCCAAGGTATCGTGGATTGTAATTGAAAGGTTTTCAAAGCTTTGGTTGGCAAGAACAAAATCAGTTATGTTGAAGTTGACAATCCCTTTCCTGTTAGTCATATACGATATAGTATCGGTTCCATTTGAAAGCCCCAGAGACCAAACTGCATCTTCTGTAAGGTTCAAAACATCAACGCTTATGAGGTGGTATTTTGTGGTGTATGTTTTTGCAGGTTTCATCCTGCTGTAATTTCCGGTAACTGCGGTAAATGTTGTAAGGCCGTCTGTTGAATACGCGCTGCCATTGCCTGAAAACCACCAGTCAGATATATCATTCATATCTTCAATTAATTTAGGTGTCTCGGCGTCGCCAACCCACACCTTTACTGTGTAATTCTCAATAGGTGTTTTAGAATATGTCTCCTCAACTTTGCATTTCATATCAATGTATGGATAAGAGCTTTCGTTATATTCAATAGAGCCCTTGGGGGAAGACCAAACAGGTTCTGCATGGGCTAATAAAAGAACAGATTCGTTCTTTGTTTTATTCACGAAATGTTCTTTTGAAGCAACTGCGTTAATTGTGTAAAAACCATTGGAACTGTTTTTGCCGGGATTCCATGTGTATGTGCAGTTCCCGCCTGCGTTTGTTGTGCAGTTCCCGATAAATGTGTCATTTATGCCGCCAATAAAAAACTCAATGTTCGCATCATCTAAGTACGCCCCCACTCCTGTCATAACACTTGAGACTGTCAGGTTCGCTGTATCATTATATACATACATGTAATCCGTATCCCGATAAACAGTATTTGGCGTTACTGTAAACTGGCTTATCACTATTGTGTCTGTTAGTGTGAACCGGCTTGTGGTATTGTTGAATGCAGTTATGTAATGGGCTGTATTTTCATCCTCAGGAATGCAGGTTATATTATACGCTCCAATCTCGTAAAAATCAGCATTCCATGTCATATTCAAATAGCCTTCACCTGCAGAGAAAATGCATGGCCCGTTGCAGGCCGTGCTGTTGTATTCCCCGACAATCGTTATATTGCCCGCATAGCTCGATACAGCCTTGAACAAATTCGCTCCTGTGTATTTTTCCCTTACCTGGCAGGACACATTCACATTTGGGCCTCGCGTTATATTTGACCCGTTTGTTGGAAGGATTATTGTTGGGACTGCCCACGCATAAACAGAAATATTGATACTGGTGCTGTTGGAAACATAATGCTCCCGCAAAACCGTCAGATTCAGCATATAATCCCCTTTAGTGTAGTTGCTGTCCACAGTCCAGTTGAATGTGCTGTTCTGTGTTTCCATCAATGAGAAATTATGGGCTCCGATAGGCTCAATTGCAGAAAGGTTTATAAGCGTCCAGTTGAATGTGGTGTTTCCGATTTCTGTTCCGTATGCGTTTCTTGCTGTCGCGTTCAAAGTGTATTTGTCGCCCCTGTAAAGCTTGCCAAGAGATACGGGAAAGTTTATATTCACCAGAAGCGTTTCTGTCAATGTCACATTTTCTGTGTCTGTGTAATCTAAAGGATATGGTATGTAATACCCGACAGATGCGTTCCTGACATCGCTTATGTTGATGCCAACTGTATGGTTGCCAACTGAATCTGATTCATTTGTCTGCCATGTATAATTGCAGTAACCGCTGGAGTTTGTGTATGTTGTGCCCATAACCGCGCCATTGTTTATCCAGTCGCACCCGTATCCATCTATCGCGCTTCCGTTAGTCCTTGTTATTTTGGCTGTCATGTTGATTGAGCTGTCTTTTCTTGGATAGCTGTTGCCGCTTATGTAAGCAAGCTCTGCAAAGGCATAATCCACAACAGTGATATTGGATATGTCTTTGGTTGTAACCCCGGTCCCGTTTGCAACCTCAACTACAACTATCCTTGGACCAAGCGTGAGATTCTGGGGTATGAACCAGGTATATGTTGTATTGTTTCCAATAAGGATTCCGTCAGTCTCAAGTGTCCAGTTTATATCGGTTATAGACTCAGTTACATCAATGCCATCAGACCACACAGATGCGTTAAGGCTGTATGAGTTGTTCACAATCATATCAGTCCCGTTTATAGGTGTGTTTATGTCAACAGAAACCCCTCCGCTTATATTGACCGTCTGCTCCAATGTGCTTGTGTTGTAGTAATAAGAAGGCTTTGTCGCATTGTATTTCACAGGGAAAAGCCCTGGCTGCTCAACAGAGGGGTTCCATGCAAAGTCGCACTGGCCTGCCGCCCCTGTGGTGCAGTTTCCTATATTCTCCCAAGCAAATGTTTTTGTGGCATTGGAATAATAATTCACAAGAGCGCCTTCAACATTGTTGAGCATTTCATCTTTGACTGTTGCTGTAAATGTCGTTGTGTTCTTTGAGGAATTGTCATACCAGTAAAGTTCCGTTGGATTGACTGTCCGCACAACAGAAAGATTCAACTCGCCCATGAGAGTTACATTTACTTCAGAGGACTTGTTTGCAGGCGATGCGTAATAATAATTCAGGACATCATCAGTTATGTTGCAGATTATTGTATGCGGTCCGGCACTTACATTTGTCGCGTTCCAGAACTGCCTGAAAAAACCCGAACTGTTTGTTTTGTTCGCTCCAATAAGAGTTGTCAGGTTTTCGATTCCTGAATAATCATAGTAGGACAAATTGTAATTGGAAAGCCCGGCATTGTCGCTCTTGTTTGTGATTTTACAAGTTATGTTGAACTCTGAGCGATTGTAAGTTCCTGAAAGCGGCTCAAAAGCGGTTATTTGCGAATAATCAAACGCAGTTGTGTTTATTATAATGTTGTCCGCGCAATTCTGGGGGGTTGTACAAACAGACCCGGTTGCATTAGCAACGATTGTTGTCTCATAATAACCCCGTGCAGAAAGCGTAAGGTTCAAAGACACATTGGTTTTGAGCCCCTGCGCCAAGGAAGAAATCATGCCCGGCGTATAAGTTGCCTGGCCGGGAGTTATGTTTCCTCCCGAGACATTGAAAGTGACATTAAGCAGGTTGTTATTTCCGAAAGAATATATTGTAAAGTAGTACATTTCTTTTGATTCCCCTATAATAACATCAATGCCTTCAATTGAACTCTGCTCAAGCTTAAGCACAGGATTTGATCCTATACGGACTTTTGTTGAATTTGAGGCAACGCCTGTTGTATAATCAGGGTTCTCCCATATACCGCTTGCAACAAGCGTGTAGTTTGAAGGCGGCGTTTTTGCGGTTATGTTAACACCGACAGAATGTGTGCAGTTCTGTCCGGCTGCAAGAGTTCCGCAGGAAGGGTTCTGTCCGGATATATTAGTCACAATAAAAGGCACTCCTGCGAGAGAACCCACTTCAGAATCATACATAGTAACAGGGCCGGAATTGTTGAGCGCCAAACCAAGAACAAAGCTTATGTTGTAGTTCTGTGTTATATTATCATAAACAATGGTTTGATCCGGTGCCTGTATCAGAAAGCCGACTGTCTTTCCTATTGATGTAAACATACCCAAAAGAATATACCCCCCAACATTTTCGCTGTCAGATGCATAAGCAGAAACATTGTACAAACCCACAAGATTTGGTGTGTAATTGAACTCAAATGTGCCGTTTGGATCCCCGTAAACGCCTGTCACGCGGGTCATCTCAGATTCAAAAGAAGTGCCCCCTTCATGCGTGAAGTTGATGCGTACCCAGTCAATAAAGCCGCCATCTTCAGCATAAATACTGACCGTGACATTCTTATAATTCACTTCAACATTTTGAGGCGTTATTTTAAAAGGAGGAATTAAGACAGGAGCGCTGTCATCAATAGTTACATTAAATGTTGTATAATTGGTATTTCCTGCAATGTCTGTAACATTTGCATGCATAGTGTATGTGCCGTTGGTCATGTTGAAATAAATTGAAGTTTCTGTTGTGTTATATACCACCCCTGCAGGCGGTCCTGTAAAGCTGTATTCGTAAGTCATGCTTGATGTGTTTGCGGATGCAGAAGGAACTTTCAGGATAGCAGTATCAATATAACTCTCATTTATATTTACCCTGAATTTAAGCGGTTTTGTAACAACAGCCACAATGCCTCCTGGCGCATCCGGGCTGTAAAGTCCCCAGACCTTTGGCGGCGTGTTGTCAAGGACAAAATTGATTATTGTATAATTTGCATTTCCTGCATCATCTGTAAATGAAACATTCAATGAATAGCTCGCATCACCAAGAGCGGTATTTTTAAATGCAAAAACGCCTGTAATTGCATTGTATGCAAAAAGCGTAAAATTGCTATTGTTTATTGCCGGATTATTGGTGTGCTTGTTTTGGTCGAGAACAGTTCCGTTTACCCAGAGAACCCCGGAAAGTGTCCTGAAATTTGCATCCATCTGGGGGTATGTGACATTAATGAACGGTAATTCGGTATCATAAGTTATTGTTGCAGAATCGCTTCCCTTTTGGCCATAGGTATCATTTGCAACAACATCACATGTGTAGTTTCCATCTGCATAAGGCGACATGTTTATTGACGCATAATAATCTATTCCGGAGCCGTTAAGTTGTGTCCATGAAATCACATCTGTGCCATTATGCATCCTGAAAAGATATGTTGTTTCAACCCCGTTTCCCCCTTCGTCAAATATTGTCACATTAAGCCACGCTACATCATTAAGTATTGAAGAGTGAGCCGGGTTTGTTATTGTAACCTCAGGCGCGTTGTTGTCAAGGGCAATATTTATCCATTCAGTTGAATTCTCATTATCAACCGTGTCGTTTGCCCTTACCTTTAATATATAGTTGCCGTCGCGGTATTGTGTGGTGTTTAATAGCACATACCAGTCTGCGCCGCTTCCCGAAAGAAGAGTCCAGCCAATAACAGTGCCTGAGCTGTTCTCAAGGAAATATTTGTATGTTGCTGCATCCCCGTTGCCGCCGGTATCATTTATTGTTATATTGAAGTATTGCATGCCATAAACCCATGAGTTGTTGAGAGGATTTGTTATAGACACTTCCGGGGGCAGATTATCAACATCAACATTTATCGAAACAATATTTCGGTTGTTCTCAGTATCATTTGCAGAAACTGTGATTGTGTGCGTTCCCTCAGTCATGTTCGTGGTGTTGAATGTCTTAAGCCAGTAAACAGAAACATTGGAATCAAAAGACATCCAAGGTTCTGCATCAATCCTGTACTTATAGGTTAAATCGTTTCCATGCCCGCCTGCATCCATAATTGTTACATTCATAAGGTATTGCTGTTTTATGACCTCCAGATTTACAGGAGTATTGAATGTTATTGCAGGGGGTGTGTTGTCAACCACAAAAGAAACATTTTCTATTCTCTCATTGTTAATAGTGTCATTTGCCCGCACATGTATTATTTGGGGCCCGTCAGAAAACACTAAAGAAGTGTTGATATCTGAATAATAATTATATCCTGCGCCGCTTCCAAACGGATTCCAGGAGCCCATAGAGTCTGTGCTGTAATTATATGTATTGTTGTCGCCGTTTCCTCCAAGGTCTTCGATTGTCGTATTAAGCTGTATAACACCCGATACAACATCATCCTGTACTGGCTCAATTATGGTTATCAGAGGAGCGCTGTTGTCAACAGTGTAATTCACGCTCTGCGTATCATTCATATTGTTTTCTGTGTCATTTGCCCGCACCTTGAATGTGAAGTCCCCGTCTGTATACTGGGTGGTATTTATCGCAACCTGCCAGTTGGTTCCTGACCCTGAAAGAGAGCTCCAGTCAATTACTGTTCCGGAATCATTTATTACACAGTACTCATAGGAGGAAGTGTTCCCATTGCCTTGGGAATCGTTTATTGTGGCTTTGAAAACATAATTCCCGCCAATAAGAGCCCCGTTTGAAGGTTGTGTTATGGTGACTTTTGGCGGGGTATTGTCAATATTGACAAGCATAAAAGACACATTGATGTTATCTACATTATCAACAGCAGTTACATTAATATACGCATCGCCATCCAAGAGCAGGGAAGTGTTGTATGTTCCGGTGCAGTAGATGCCGGTGCAGGAAAAGTCCGTGATGTTGTTGTTGCCAATTGTTGCATTTGAGTTATTTATGCCGCTTGTTGCATCCTGTATTGTTGTGTTTAACAAAATTGTTTTGCTAAGGACTTCAAGATTAGACGGCTCAATTATTGTTATCTGGGGCGATGTGACATCAACATTTACAGGTATTATCTCAGTGTTATTAATATTTCCTGCGTTGTCTTTCGCGCTCAAGGGAAGATTTTTAGTGCCGTCTGCTATAACCCCTGTTAATGTAACATTAACCACATAATTGTCTGTCGCACCTTCTTTAATCATTGGAAGCGACGATGAGCCGCCAAGAAGGGACGCATTAACAACAGAATTATAGATACCGGCATCAACATCAATAATGGTTGCATTCAAAGTTACATTATCTCCATTTGTCGCGTAATTTACCGGCCTTGAATATTTTACGCTTTTTGGAGTTACTTCCGGGTTGGTGTTGTCGACAAACACTGTCATGTTGACAGAGTCATTGTAGTTGCCAACATAATCTGTGGCATTAACTGTCAGCTGGTATGTTCCTGTAGCGCCTGATGTGTCTATAACAACTGAATTGTTTACATAGTATCCGCCTGAAAGAGTGAGTATGACTGTTCCTGCGCCTATTGCGGATGCGTCGAGCGTGACTGTGTTTACGCCTGAATGCGCGTCTGTAACCGTTGCGTTAAGCGTTATCGTATCTGCGTCTTTTGCCTGCGTCTGGAGTGAAGGGTATTTGGTCGGGTTTGGATAAACCTCTGGGTTGAGGTTGTCTACAAGAATTGTTATGTTGGTAACCTTGACATTCCCTGCATAATCTGTTGCATTCACACCCACAACCCGATTTCCGTTTCCAACTGTGTTTGTGTCAAATGTTCCTATGCATGAGGTTCCGGCACAGCTAAAGTCTGAAACTGTGATTCCGCCAACACTTGCCCCGTATATCTCAATGCCTGTTGTTGCATCATCTATTGTTGCGTTGACATATATTATGTCTTTGACTTCCTGCGATTCTGTGGGTG
>JAUVEX010000106.1 GCA_030594585.1 archaeon
GCAGACATTAAGAAGCGCGGCACAGACACATCAGACAAGGACATTGAATTAAAGCTTGCAAAGGACAAGCTGAAACAGGGACGGTTCAAGATGGCTGAGATTTACATCGACTCTCTTGAAAACTGGCTGGAGAAGAGCAAATGAAACCTAAAAACCAATTGCATATAAATGTATTTTTTGCATCCTTGCTATTGCTTGCAATATTTTTTGTTATTCCTGCATTATCTGCTGCAAACATATCGCAGACATCAATTATCTCAACCGGCGATGACCTGTTTATTCGTTTAGGAACAACGGAAATCTTGGCTTTCAGGATGAACAACACAGGCACGGATAATATAACCGCTGTAAATATAACCTTTCCTTCAGGGTTTAATCTTGTGGAAATACCTGCTGTTTTCGGCTGGACTATTTCAAATATTACTGAATCGGGCAAAGAAAAAGTTTTGTACAATGCAACCGGTGCGGGCATATTGACCGGCAGCAACGCCACATTTAACATAAACACAACATTAAACACAACACCTCCGGCAGATGGCAGCCACAACATAAATATTATTGCCGAGGACAATTCAAGCAATACGGATTCAAAGAACCTAAGCATTATTGTAGATAATACAGCACCTTTTGTGGGCATAACATACCCGTTAAACAATACGCATATACTTGACGATTTTCTTGATGCCGCATTCAACATAACAGATGCGTTGTCTCAAAGTTTCTCATGCAGTTATGCAGTAAATGGAAACACAATTCCTTTTGATACAAATGAACAGGTTACAATACAAAAAACAATAATATATACAAATACAACAAACTCTAAAAACATAAGCATCAATTGCACAGATGATGCGGGCAACACATATCACTCAAATATGTCATTTTTTAATTTCACTAAGATGTCTCTTGTTGTGGTGTCGCCGAATTCAACAAGCAAGGCAACAAATGTTTCTGATGGGACTATAATAACTGTACTGGCAAATCTTACAAAAGAAGGCGAAACCGTAAATAATAGCGCAGCATGGTCTGCTGCATTTAAAAACACATCATGCGTTGTAACAAATTTCTTATTTAAGGCATCTCTTAATTTATGGGAAATAAACTGCAGCGCCCCCGAACTTTTAGGAAATCCCATATACAATGATATTGAGGTCTCTGCAAATTACACTACAAACACATCAATTTACAACAACAGCTATGCAGTTGTTACAAATACAAGCGAGAACTCGACACAATACAGGGACATAACTGCGCCTGTTTTTGAAAATTATTATAATATATCTTTATTTGTTGAAAATACTCATGCGTCAAGCGTGTATAAAAACAAGAATATCACATGGAGTGTTAATTTAACAGATAATTTTGTTGGCGTAAATAAGGTCTATGCAAACATGACAAGACCAAACAGCTCTGTTATTTCAATAAATTTTACAAACATCTCCTCAACTGTGTGGGCTTATAATTTTTCAGGCACATCCGTCGTTGGCGATTACAACATAACTGTTTTTGCAGACGACAATAACAATAACACAGCAGCCCTTAATGCATGGTTTGAGGTTTTTGAAAACAAGACGCTTCAGGGGAATATAAGCGCATCAGGTATTAACCCCGGAGTGTTTAACATTACATTCCTCACATCGGAAACGCATCAGGAACTCCAAAATATACTGATTGACGGAACAACAAGCAACACATACATCATTCAGGCGCATAACAGGATTGCAGATATTAAGATTGATATGGTTTATAATGATTTTGGGGAGAAGAATACAATATACCTAGAAGATGTAAACATCACAAATGTTTCTGACGGGTCTCCCATAATACAGATAAACCGGATAAACACAACAAACACTTCTTTTTCAGATATTGGCTTTGGAAACGATGATGACATAAAACGCTCAGTCGGGATTATAGGTTTTTCAGTAAATGATTCTTTGCCTTGCAGTGCTGTTAGGCTTACATTTAATTATACGCCAATGGTTACTGTCGGTGCATCTGAAAGCAATTTCCGTGTTTACAAAACCACGGAGACAATAATCCCGGGATCCGATCTTATTTGGTCTGACTGGGTTGAACTTACAGGTCATGAAACAAACATGACGGAAAATACGATTTCAATAAATGTGACTGGATTTTCTTCATACATGATTGCACAGAGTGTATCTGCGCTAGGACCTCCGCCACCATACGACCCTACCTCCCCTTCAGGGGGCGGGGGTGGTGGCGGAGTCTCCACACCATCATCAACTTGCGGAAACGCTATTTGTGAATTTGGTGAAAACGCACTGAATTGCCCTTTTGATTGTAGTGCATCAGAATTCAGCATGAGCACCACAATGGCAAATGTACGAATAAGCCCCGGAGAAAATAAGACATATGATATTATTTTGGAAAACAACATGAACTATAATATATCTGTGTTATTAAGCGCTCTTGGTGATTTATCCGAATTCCTATTTTTTGAAAAAACCAATGTAACAATTCCTCATAATAATAAATCCGTTGTTGCGCTTACAATAACTATTCCCGGAACAACCGCGCCAGGGACATATACCGGAAGCATAATCGCAGCCGCCGGGGATTCTGTAGATGTTTTATCAACCCAGGTTGTAGTGGGTCTTGAAGGATCTACAAAACTCACGCTGAATGTGGAGCCGCTTTCAAAAACAGCGATATTAAATGATGTTGCAAAATTCAACATACTCATATACAATATAGGCTACAAAAAAGATATTCCCGTCACAATAGAATATTACATAAAAAGTGTTGAAACCGAAGCAGTAGAATACTATGAACTTCAGGAAATAAAAATAAAATCCACAAGCAATTTTGTAAAGAAATTCTATCTGAATGATAGCGAAATAACCGCGGGCGAACATTATCTTGAAACTATTCTGACTTATAGCGGAGGAAATGTCGTAAAAAAATCAGTTTCATTTAACATATCAAATCCTTTTTGGACTAAAGGACGCATAAGGCTTGCGGGTTTTTGGCTTGTGATGTTGTTTGCTACACTAATGGTGGCATACACCTTATTCTGGTACGAAAAGCAAAAGAAACTCAAGGCAAGATATGTGTTCCCTACAGACTTCTCAAAGCTGCCCGGAAAGGCAGATGATGCTTTCTGGCTTGGAAACATTGCAGACACAAAAAAGATGTCATTCTTTAATCCAAAAGAT
>JAUVEX010000151.1 GCA_030594585.1 archaeon
ACAAACCATACAGATAATACAAGCAAAAGAATCGCTGCAATGCCTGTGTTTGTCGTCATCTCTGCCTTAAACGCCCACATCGCAATGACTTTATATCCAAGATAGATTGACAAAATATCGCGTATTGGTCCTCGAAGCGCCATAGATATTCTTCTATCCTTTGTGTTTTATATAATTTTATATACCCCAATACCCAAATCATTAACATGAAACAATATCCTGAGCCCGTTGTCGGTCCCCTCATTTTCAATGACAACAACGAAATTCTCCTTATAAAATCCCCTAAGTTCAATGGAAAATACATTGTGCCCGGAGGGCATATTGAATTAGGAGAAACAATGAAGGAAGCATTGAAGCGCGAAATAAAAGAAGAGACAAACTTAGATATCAAAGACATAGAATTTTTCATGATACAGGAAGGGACAAACATGAAAGATACAGGATTCAACACTGAAAAGCACTTCATATTCATTGATTTTCTGTGCAAAGCAATCCCCGGAAAAGTCATACTTGAGGCGCGCGAGGCAGAAGATTATACATGGATTAAGCCAAAAGATGCATTCAAGCTCAATCTTAACAAAAGCACGAAAATATTTATTGAAGAATACCTAAAGAGGAAACATAATGAATAACACAAAAGAAGCATGGGAACGCCAGTACGCGCGCATAGCAAGAAAAGACAGGGTAATCCATCCGTCAAATGTATTTGTGGGCTTCAACGCAAACATTGATGCAATAATATACATTGACGAAACATTTGAAAAAATTCTTGCAGAAAACAACATAACAAAAGACAATCTCCTAAAAAAAGAGCCAAAAAACATAAACACGCAAAAAGAATTCCTGCAGGTTCTTGCAAAAAGCATCATGGATTCAAAAGAGATGGAACTAGCGACAAACAACAAAAAACTCACACAATGGATTGAAAACACATTCAATATCCAAGAATACCGCATAGGCGGGCAGGCAGGCATAATGTCCAAATTCCTCGACAATCTGGGCTTAAGGGTTGTATTCTCAACACCAAAACTATCTGACAAAATGGCACTTCTTCTTCCAAAAACATTGATTGTCCCAAACACAGGCGGGCTTAAAAAACTAAAAGATGCAAAAAAATCAGAAGATACCAAAACAAACTATATTTTTGAATACAAAAAAGGCACGACATTATTCAACAAAAAAACACCGCGTGGCGATAGGTTCATACTTGCGACAAGGCCAAAGGGCTTGGAGCCAAGATTCCACAACAACGCAGCCTATGAATTTCTTTCATTTTTCGAGCTTGTGGACAGGGCCATTATTTCCGGGTTCCAGTCACTTGACGCCCATGATAAAAATGACTTTGAAAAAGCGCACAAACAAATTGAAAAGATAAAAAAGGTAAATCCCGAGCTTAAAATACATGTTGAGGAAGCATATGTAACAGACCAAAGAGTATCCGATGATATTCTTGATTTTATTATAAAGCATGTCCACAGTATGGGATTGAATGAAGTAGAGCTTGCAAAAACACTTTCAGCCACAGGCAAAAGCAAAAAAGCAAGTGCAATAGAAAAAAGCAGCTATTCCCTTTTAGAATGTTACAGGGGTGCAAAAGAGCTTTTTGAAAAAATGAAATTGCAGCGGCTTCATATGCACACATACAATTACTGCATGGTCTTATTGTCAAAAGATTACGGGACAAGCCCTGAAAAAATGCGGGATGGGCTTTTATTCGCGCTTCTTTGCGCCGCTGTAAAAGCATCAAACGGTTCAGTATGTTCAATTACGGACATAAAAAAAGTGAAAACAAGCTTAAACACACAAGGAATAAAAGATATCCTAAGAACCCAAAAAGAATTAAGCCTTTGTGATGGCTTTTTGGATTCAGGCATATGTGATATGGGTAATCATTTTTTAATCGCAGTGCCTACAAAAATAGCAGAAA
>JAUVEX010000133.1 GCA_030594585.1 archaeon
GTAGAAAAATGGGCTGTGTGGTGTAAAGTTTATGAAATTTAAAATTGATGACAAAATTTTTGAGAAGTTTCCTGAGTTGAATATCGGTGTTGTGGCTGCGAAGGGGATAGACAATATGGGTTTAAGTGAAGAGGTAGTCAATAAATTAAGAGCGCATGAAAAAGAAATAAGAGATAATTTTGAGAAAGGAACATTGTCAGAAAATCCAAAAATCAATGCATGGAGAAAGGCGTATTCTTTATTTGGCGCAAAACCGAAGAAATACAAATGTTCTGTTGAAAATCTTTATCGGATGATTTTAGACGGTATTGAACTAAAGCCAATAAACAAAGTGGTTGATATTTACAACTACATTTCAATAAAGCATATTGTTCCTGTTGGCGGGGATAATATTGATAATGTTGATGGGGATATAATCTTAAAATTTGCTAAAGGAAGCGAAACTTTCAGGGAACTTAATTCTGATAGCGATACAAACCCAAAAGAAGGGGAAGTTGTTTATGCTGATGACAATGAAGTTCTTTGCAGGCGATGGAATTGGCGAGAATGCGAAAAATCAAAAATGACTGAAAAGACAGAAAATGTTGCTTTAGTTGTTGAAGGATTGGCGCCATTAACGAAAGAAGATGTTCGGTTAATATTAGATGAGTTGAGCGGGTTGGTTTCTAAATTTTGCGGCGGGGAGATAACTAAGTTTATTTTGAATAAAGATAATACTGAAGCCGATATTTGATTTAGAATTGTTGGTTTTGTTTTTCAAACGGAAAAAATACATGCAGGATGTGTGTGCATAATTGAAGATGCTATAAATTTGTGAGAGTTAAGTTTAAAAAAGTGTTATTACTTACATATAGTTTATGGATTGTTTTCGTAGTGCTGTTAAAAATTATGTTGAACAAGGAATTGTAGATACTCGTTTGGTGGGTGTTAGTAAATTCGATCTTGACGATACTCAGCAAGATATTATTTTGCGTGCGATAGCGAATAATATCGAAAATAAAGAATTTTCATATGATAAAATAAAACCAGTTTCTGTGGACTCTCTTATGTCTTGTCCGGGGTTTAAGATTCAAATAAATTCTCTTATTTATGTTTTGGAGAATTATCCTGAAGAAGCACCATTCGATGTTGATTATGTTAAGAAAAATATGCGGAAGGAAGGGTATTCTGTTTTTTCACCCCAGAAAATTGTGAAACATTACTGGCGCATGCGTGCAGAAGATTCGCCGCTTGAACTTGAAAGGATTGGCTATGGTTTACAGGTTGCAGGAAATATGGTCGACGGCATTAAAAATATTGAAGGAATTAGGGTGATTGGTGCCGAAAGCAGGCTTGGCGGCAGGGATGAGGAAAGAGGAATAACTGATCTTGATTTAGAAGTTGATTTTTTTGAAGGGTCGCCGTATGGTGTTGATAGCTTGTACAATATAATAGATGTGCTTTACTGTATGGCTGTTGCATCAGATGCAGAAGAAAAAACAGGTATTCCTGTAGATGTTCTTGGTGAAGGGTTTCCGATAACAGAAGGCAGTGCTGAACATGCAACATTTCGTTTTGACTGGTCGCCATACAGGGGATTTCCCATATATTGGAAAAATAATTCGTATTTGCATAATATCGGGTTGATTAGAGAAAGATACAATGATTCTGTTGCACGCGAAAATAAAAAAACAAGATTACTTCTTAAGGAAAAGGGTCTTCTTTGATAGTTAAAACGCTTCTTTAACATTATCTTTGAATTTGTCGAAGAATGTTTTTTCTGTTTTTGGCGCTTCATGACTCTCGATTTTTCCGAGCTCGTCTAGAAGCTCACGCTCTTTTTTGCTTAAACTTTTAGGGGTGTTTATAATCACACGGACGAACTGGTCGCCTGAACCAAAGCCGTTTAGGTTTGGAAATCCTCTTTTTTTGAGCCTGAAAAGCGTGTGTGTCTGCGTTCCTTGAGGGATTTTAAGCTCTGCTGTTTTTCCTGCAAGTGTGGGCACTTCAAGTGTTGTGCCTAAAGCTGCTTGTGAGAATGTGATTGTTGCTGCCATGTATATATCATTACCGTCGCGCTCAAAAACTTTGTCTTTTTCAACAGTTACCACAACATAAATGTCACCTGAAGGACCGCCTTTGTGTCCTGCATTGCCTTCGCCTCTAAGCTTAAGCATGTTTCCTGTGTCAACACCTGCGGGGAGGTCTACAGTGATTGTTTTTGTCGTGGTTTTTCTGCCTTCGCCCTTACAGTCGCTGCATATTTTTTCAAAAGAATTTCCTGAGCCTCCGCAATCAGAGCAGGTAGTTACATTTACCATGTTGCCTAATATGGTTCTGTGAACTCGTTTTATCTCGCCTGTACCGTTACAGGAGCGGCAGGTCTTTTTGCCGAAACCGCCCGCACTGCCGCAGTTTTTACAAGCTTCTTTTTTTCGTACAGTA